>CAYXQX010000115.1:0-9461 GCA_964467485.1 uncultured Porphyromonadaceae bacterium
GGTGAAAAAATCATGTTGAATATTGGTGAAGGTGTTAGAAGATCACCTGAACTACTTGAAGAAATGATATATACCACCAAATCAGTTTCTACCGTAGAAGAATGCGAATCTTTTAATAGACAGGTTTTCCGGGAAGACCTGTGGAAACCATTCATTTAGAGAATTTACCGCCTATTTGTCTGATTTGTGTATTTGGAATAGATTTTGATCCTTCTTGTTCATAATTTGTTAATTACTGATACATCAATACTAAATATCACATGAAAAAAAACAGAAAAACCTGGATTACGATTGCCATTATTGCTGTTATAGTTCTATTTCTATATTCATCAGGAAAAGGTACATATAATGGAATGGTTAATAAAGGCGAAGCCGTTAATGGTCAATGGGCCAATGTTGAGAATGTATATCAGCGAAGAGCCGATCTCATACCAAACCTGGTGAGTACGGTTAAAGGTTATGCCGAACATGAACAGGAAACTTTTACCGCTGTTGTCGAAGCCAGATCAAAAGCCACAGGCATAAATATTAATGCTAAGGATCTAACACCCGAGAATCTCCAGCAATTTCAGAATGCACAATCAGGCTTAAGTTCTGCCCTTAGCAAACTGTTAGTTGTTGTGGAAAAATATCCTGATTTAAAAGCAAACGCAAACTTCATGGATTTACAGAAACAACTGGAAGGATCGGAAAATCGAATATCTACAGAAAGACGTAAATTCAATAATTTGGCGATAGAGTATAACTCTTTTATCAAAGAGTTCCCGACAAATATTTGGGCTGGCTTATTCAAATTTGATGAGAAGGCCTATTTTGAAGCTGCCGAAGGATCTGATATAGCACCTAAAGTAGAATTCTAATCATGAGTGCTGCTAAAAAGTTATTTTCCCAGACTGATAGAGATGCCATTGTGTCAGCTATTAAAGAAGCTGAGATGAATACATCAGGAGAAATCAGAGTACACATTGAGTCGTCATTTAAAGGTGATGTTCTTGACCAGGCTGCATTTATGTTCAAGAAATTAGGCATGTTGAACACTGAGCAGCGCAATGGAGTACTTTTCTATCTTGCTGTAAAAAACAAGGCTTTTGCAATCCTGGGTGATGCCGGTATAAATGAAAAAGTACCTGACGATTTCTGGGAAGAAACGAAATCTATTATGCAAAACAAGTTTCAGTCGGGAAATATGGCAGAAGGACTGGCGATAGGTATCAAAATGTCTGGGGAAAAATTAAAAAAACATTTTCCATATCAAACCGACGATGTAAATGAATTGTCTGATGACATTTCATTCGGAAATTAAAAATCATTATGAGCAATCAATATCAAAAAATAAAATCTGCATTTATACTGGTACTGGTTCTGGCATTAACCATCCCAGGACCATTGAGTGCTCAGGATTTCCCTGAGCCTATGAATCCGCCCAGAATGGTGAATGATTTTTCAGGTTTTATAGACCAGACAGGATTATCAACTCTGGAAAATAAATTACAAAACTTCTATAATCGTTCCTCTACTCAGATTTATATCATTACTCTGAATGATCTCAAGGGTTATGATCCATCTGACTATGCTACCCAGATTGGGGAAAAATGGAAGGTTGGTACCGGTGGTAAAGATAATGGCATCGTCATTTTGGTAAAACCCAAAACCTTAGATAGCCAGGGAGAGGTATTTATATCAGTTGCCTACGGCCTTGAAGGAGTTGTCCCTGATATTACCGCTCACAGGATTGTTGACACAGAGATAATACCAAGTTTTAAAATAGGTGACTATACAGGTGGCCTCACTAAGGCAGTAGATATTCTTATTTCTCTTACAGAAGGAGAGTTTTCATCCGATCAATACATGGAGCATACCGGCAGCTCAAAAGGAGGATCCATTGGCGGTATTATATTTATGATCGTCCTTTTTATAATCATTTTTAGTGGAGGCTCCAAAACAGGAAGGAATAGCAGTGTTGGTAGAAACCTTCCTTTCTGGCTACTGCTTTCCATGATGGGCTCTGGAAGCAGGTCGCATGGTGGCTCCTTTGGAGGATTCAGCGGCGGAAGTGGAGGATTCGGTGGTGGATTCGGCGGAGGTGGAGGTGGCTCCTTTGGAGGTGGTGGAGCAGGTGGAAGCTGGTAAAAACAAGTAGAGACGGATAATAATCCGTCTCTACAAATATTCTGTCAATACGAGCAGGGTTCTATTCTACCGGGTCATTCATAATTTCAGCGTCAACCAATATGCGACCGCAATATTCGCAAACGATAATTTTTTTTCTCGACCTGATATCCAGTTGACGTTGTGGTGGAATCCTGTTGAAACAACCACCACAAGCATCCCTTTCTACTGTTACAACAGCAAGACCGTTAATCGCATTCTTGCGGATTCTATTATAGGCCTTAAGCAGACGCTCTTCAATTCTTGTACTTACCTCTTCGGATACTTTAATTAACTTCTCTTCATCCTTCTGAGTTTCAGCGATAATATCATCCAGCTCCTTTTTCTTGGCCTCCAAATCACCTTTCCTATCTTCAAAAACACCTTTTGACGTACCAATCACATCCTTCTTATCAGTAAGACGGACGGTGAACTCTTTTATCCTCTTTTCGCAAAGCTGAATCTCCAAGGTCTGGAATTCAATCTCCTTAGAAAGTGAATCATATTCACGATTATTACGAACATTATCTTGCTGAGTCTGGTATTTCTTTATCAGAGCCTGTGCATCAGCTATCTCATTATTCTTTTTAGAAACAGCCATTTCAAGTTCATTAACTTCTTCCTCAAAATTGGTCACTCTTGTATCCAGACCTGCTATCTCATCTTCAAGGTCTTGAACTTCAAGGGGAAGTTCTCCTCTCAGAATCCTAATCTTATCAATCTCAGAATCATTATGTTGTAAAACATATAAATCTTTGATCTTGGACTCAACTGTGGGCCCTTTTTCCTTTACACCTTTTCGTTTTTCAGCCATCAGTTCAGAAATATTTTATTGGGTTGGTATTTATTTTTGACAAATGAACCGCAAAGTTAGTCTTTTTTTTCAATAATATATTACTTAATACCTCAAGAGCCACATGCTCACTCTCATAGTGACCAATATCCAGAAGCAGAATCTCATTGTCAACATTAAAAAATTGATGATATTTTATATCCGCTGTTATATATGCATCTGCACCTGAAGAAACTGCATGTTTCAAATACTCACTTCCACTCCCTCCCAATACAGCCACCCGCTTAACTACCTTATTCAAAAAGGCTGTATGACGAATACATCCGGTAGTAAACACTCTTTTGACAATTCGCAGAAATTCTTCCTCGCTTAAGGGAGTAGGTAATTCACCGACCACGCCAAGGCCAAAAGCCTTATTTTCATTACGTAATGGATAAATATCGTAAGCCACCTCTTCGTAAGGATGATTACTCAATAATGCTGAAACAACATCTCTCTGAATATGCTTGGGGAAAATGGTTTCAAATCTTTTCTCTGATTCAAAATGAAGCTCCCCTTTTTCACCAATATAGGGGTCAGCTCCCTTACCAGCCCTAAACGATCCTGTACCTGCCACATTGAATCCACAAGAATCATAATTCCCAACATAGCCCGCCCCGGCAGAAAAAACAGCTTCCACTACCCTGGCAAAATGATCATCTGGAATAAAACATACAAGTTTAAGCAGATCATCCTGCCTTGGAACCAAAATCTCCTTTCCCTTAAAACCCAATTTATCAGCAATTGCCCCACTTACACCTTCTAATACCTGATCAAGATTTGTGTGAGCCGAGTAAATTACATAATCCTCGCTGATCCCTCGGCGAATCATCCTACTAACCGGGTCAGTTCCTGTGAATTTCTTTAAACCTGCGAAAACCAATGGATGATGAGAGATAATCATATTGCATCCTGATTCACTTGCCTCATCAAAAATATCTTCAGTAACATCCAAACAGAGTAGAGTTCCTGTAACAGTAGCACCTGGATCGCCAATTATCAGGCCGGAATTATCCCAAGACTCCTGTAATCCTAAGGGAGCAACGGACTCAATAATTTTCACAACATCTCTGACAAGCATAAATAGATTACTTTATTTCGTCCCGAATATGTACAAGGAGCTCTCTGATCTGTTGCAACTTCTTAACTACCTGCACATTCTGATCTAAACCATCCTTGTTTTCCTTGATTTTTTGCTTTGCACCTTTCAGGGTCAGGCCTCTTTCTTTTAAAAGGTGATTAATCAGATGTAGATTGTCGAGATCCTTTTTGGTATAGTAGCGGGTTCCCTTTTTATTCCTTTTTGGCTTAAGAATAGAGAATTCCTGCTCCCAATAACGTATCGTCGAAGCTGGGAGGTCAAACATTTCTGCAACTTCCCTGATCGAGTAGAATACTTTTTCGATATTAGGTTCTTTAAATGGCAATTTTCAAAATTCTAATAAATTAATCTAAGGCCTGGCCTGTTAATCTGGAAAACTCAATCATCCTCTGGTAATCCTCAGGTGTAATATCCTGGAAGAAGAAGTTTATCGGATCAATCGCTTTCTCACTCTTCCTCACCTCATAATGAAGATGAGGTGCAACCGATAAACCTGTACTCCCAACTTCACCAATAATATCTCCCCTTTTTAGCTTTTGCCCCACCTTAACAAGAACCTTACTAAGATGTGCATAGAAAGTCTGATATGAATATCCGTGATTAACAAGGATGTAAGTCCCATAACCCGACCTTGTCCTGTTTAGTTTAACTTTTTCTACCACTCCATCTCCGGTAGCATGTACTGGAGTTCCTCTTGGGGCTGTAAAATCAACACCAGTGTGAGGGCGAATCACTTTAAGGATTGGATGAACTCTTCTATGCCTGAAGTATGAAGATATCCTCTTGTATTCATCGATAGCTATTGGCCTGATACTCGGTATCGATAGCATCATCTCCTCATTATTCTTAGCCATCTCAAAAACTTCATCATAAGAGGTAGACTGAACATACAACTTGGTCATAATCCCATCCAACCTCTTCGCTACGTCTGACACTATATCCGAATTCTTATACCCTTCCAGATCTGCATAGCGGTTAACACCTCCAAAACCAGCTAAACGCTTAGATGAAGGAATAGGCTCTGCCTCAAAAATCACCCGGTAGATATTATCATCACGATTCTGGATATCACCTAACACATTGATGGCTTGATCCATCTTCTTATTCAAAAACTCGTATTGGGTCAAAAGGAATCTGTTTTCCCTTTTTAGCATCCTCTCCTTTGGCAAATCATAAAATAATGAAATAATTAGAAGTAAACCACCACCTATTACAACACTAGAAACAAAGTAAGCCATAAATCTGAAAAACCTCTGCTTAAAGCTTCTTTCGATACGGTCAAACGATAGCGATTCAGGATTAAACCTATACTTCGATTTTGCCATAAAATTCTCTCTGAAATATTTCCACCATTAGTTATCTTCGTGACACAAAATTATCGAAATAATCTAACTTTACAATATATATTATATCGCAGATATAAAAAAGACCAACTATGATAGAATCCAAAACAATACGGGATAAATTCAAGACCTTTTTTGAAAGCAAAAATCATAAAATAATTCCTTCGGCTCCCATGGTAATAAAAGGGGATCCTAGCCTGATGTTCACTAATGCCGGAATGAATCAATTCAAAGATATTTTTCTGGATAATACCAAGCCGGATATTCTACGAGTAGCTAACTCCCAGAAATGTCTACGCGTTTCCGGCAAACATAATGATCTTGATGAGGTTGGCCATGACACCTACCATCACACCATGTTCGAGATGCTGGGAAATTGGTCCTTTGGCGATTACTTTAAGGAAGAAGCCATTGATTGGGCTTGGGAATTTCTCATCGATCTAATGGGGATTGACCCCAAAAGGATCTATGCTACCGTTTTTGAAGGGGATCGTTCAGATAATCTTGGAAAGGATACTGAAGCATATCAATACTGGCTCAAGCATTTACCAACTGACAGAATCCTGGATGGCTCAAAAAAAGATAATTTCTGGGAAATGGGGGAAACCGGTCCTTGCGGTCCCTGCTCCGAGATACATATCGATCTGCGTGAAGATAATGAACGTGCCATTACCCCAGGGGAAGACCTTGTAAACCAAGACCACCCCCTTGTTATAGAAATTTGGAACCTGGTTTTCATCCAATACAACCGTAAAATGGGCGGTAAATTAGAAAACCTACCCGATAAGCATGTTGATACAGGAATGGGCTTCGAAAGACTGTGTATGGCTCTGCAGGGAAAGAAATCTAATTATGATACTGATGTTTTTCAACCTCTGATCAGCAAGATTTCACAGTTATCAGGGATAAAATACAATGCAAATGAAAAATCTGATATAGCCATGAGGGTCATTGCCGACCACCTGCGTGCTATTTCTTTTTCAATTGCAGACGGACAACTTCCCTCTAACACCGGCGCCGGATACGTGATTAGACGTATACTCAGGCGGGCTGTCAGATACGGATATACCTTCCTGAACATCGCAGAACCATTCATGGCCAAACTCATCCCTACTCTTTCCGATACGATGGCTGAAGCCTTCCCCGAACTGATCGCCCAAGGAGATCTTATTGGAAAGGTTATCACCGAAGAAGAAAACACCTTCTTGAAAACTCTTGAAGCAGGGATAATAAAATTGGATCAGATTTTTAAGAATCATGAAGGCTTAGACTCAAAGGTTGTTAGTGGCAAAAAAGCCTTTGAATTATATGATACATTTGGCTTCCCTCTGGATCTTACTGAATTAATACTCCATGAAAAAGGATTCTCAGTGAACTTCAGGGAATTTGAAGAAGAAATGGCAAATCAAAAATCCAGGTCACGATCAGCAGCTGAACAAGAAACTTCCGACTGGACAGTCCTATTAACAGATGAAAAAGAAGAATTTATTGGTTACGACCATATCTCAACCATTCTTAAAATAGTAAGATACAGAGAGGTAACAACAAAGTCAAAGAAGCTCTACCATTTGGTCTTTAACTACACACCATTCTATGCTGAAGGCGGTGGCCAAATTGGCGACACAGGTACAATTGAACTTAATGGCGAAAAAATCCATATCCTGGATACACAAAAGGAAAATAATGTTATTATTCATAAAGTAAGTAAGCTCCCAACAGACCTTTCAGGCAGCTTTAAAGCCCAGGTGGATTCCTCGAGGCGTGAAAATATTACTAGAAACCACACAGCAACCCACCTTTTGCATCACGTTTTAAGAAAAGTATTAGGTGATCATATCGAGCAAAAAGGGTCTTTGGTTAATCAAAATCATTTGAGATTTGATTTCTCACATTATGAGAAACTTAGCGATGAGCAAATTGAAGAAATAGAAAAAACAGTCAACAATCTTATAAGATGTAATTTCCCGCTTTTTGAACATAAAGATGTCCCTATGGATGAAGCAATATCCATGGGAGCAATTGCTCTCTTTGGTGAGAAATATGGCGACCTGGTAAGAGTGATAAAATTTGGGGGTTCAGTAGAACTATGCGGAGGAACACATGTAAGTGCAACAGGAGAGATTGGTATGCTGAAGATAAGCTCTGAGGGATCTATCGCTGCCGGCATCCGTCGAATAGAAGCAATAACTGGTCCAAAGGTCGAGGAATGGATTCTCGAAGGAACCAGAACCCTGAACGGGATAATGGGGCTTTTCAAAAACAAAACAGAGCTAGTCGAAAATATCAAGCAGCTTGTTGATGAAAATACTCTCCTTAAGAAAGACATGGAACAATTTGCAAAAGATAAGCTCAAAAGTTTAAAAGCTAATCTTTATGAACATATTGAGATAGTAGGAGATACTCAACTTATAAAATCAATCGTTGATATACCAGATGCAGCTCATTTTCGTGATCTGACCTTTCAAATAAGGGGAGAAAAGACTAACATGGTTCTGATACTTGGGACCATAATAAATGGTAAGCCAAACCTCAGTATAATGATCAGTGATGATCTGGTTAAAACCAACAACTGGAATGCTGGTCAGATAATTAGGGAAGCAGCAAAGAAGATTCAAGGAGGCGGTGGTGGACAAGCATTCTTCGCAACAGCTGGGGGAAAGGAACCTAAAGGATTACAAGAAGCCATAAATAGTGCTTTCAATATAATTTTCAAGGACAGCTAGTTTGAATGATATAAGCCGAATATTTGATCTACTTGAGCAATACCCCGACAAGGATACCGACCGTGAGGTATTTGCTCAAAGAAGTTCCCATGGATGGAAATATTTGAGCTTAAAGGATTATCGAAAAAATGCCAGCTATTTAGCAAGAGCATTCATCAGAAAACTTGAGAAAGGCGACAGAATAGCAACAGTTTCTAATAACAGGTGGGAATGGAATATCGTTGATATGGCGTCTGCAATGGCCGGCATGGTTCATGTTCCAATTTATCCAACAATATGTATAGAGGAGTTCAGGTATATTCTTGTTCATGCAGGTGCCAAGATGCTTTTTTTATCTGACACCAAACTTGCTAAAAAACTTTATCCACTATTGGAAGAGATTAATACTCTCGAGGCAATATACAGTTTTAATAAGATTAATGACTGTCCTTATTGGATGGAATTGATAACTAAAAAAAGACAACTATCAACAATAGAGGAGTTTAATAAGCGTAAGCAGGATGTTTTACCAGGCGACCTTATGACTCTCATTTACACCTCTGGGACAACAGGAAAACCTAAGGGTGTGATGCTGTCGCACAGTAATATCCTATCAAATATTAAGGCTGTTAAGGATGTTTTTCCAATGGAAAATGGTGATAGAGCCTTGAGCATCCTCCCCCTATGCCACATCACAGAGAGAATGGTTAACTATGTATACCAGTATACAGGAGTAAGAATATTCTATGCCCGTGATTGGAATAGCGTACTAAAAGATCTTAGGGATTCAAGAGCTCAGGGTTTTGTTGCTGTCCCCAGGGTATTGGAAAAAATTCTTGAAAAAATCCTTGAAAACGCTAGCCAACTAAATCGGCGGCAGAGATGGATGTTTAACTGGGCAATGAATGTTGCAGGTAAGTACAAAGAAAATCCTGGCCCTTGGTTGAAAAAAAGACTCGAGAGAGCAGACCAGTGGATATTCATCCATTGGCGAAAAGCTCTGGGGGGACCTAAGAAATTCATCGCATGCGGAGGTGCCTTCCTGGATGAAAAAGTACTGAAATTGTTCCTGGCAGCAGGTTTCCCTGTGCATGAAGGGTACGGAATGACTGAAACATCGCCTTTGATCAGTATTAATCATTTTGCACAAGAAGGCTCTATTAAACCAGGTACCCAGGGTAGACCGCTCGAGGGGGTATCAGTCCGCATTGCTCCAGATGGAGAAATACAGGTTAAGGGACCAAATGTTATGATGGGCTATTTTAGAGAACCGGAAAGGACTAAAGCCAGCTTCAGTGATGATGGATGGTTTTGCTCAGGCGACATTGGAACTC
>CAYXQX010000116.1:0-9420 GCA_964467485.1 uncultured Porphyromonadaceae bacterium
ATTTCCTGATAAAAAAGGGGAGTATACCATTGGAAAAATTCTTGAGAAAGAACCGGATCCAAAATACACATTAACTTCTAATCTATGGAGTTATCTTCAGGCATATGCTGAAAAGCATCGTAAGATGGGGAATGGTTTTGGTTTCGGGTTAACATACCCTGATATGGTTGCACGAACTTTAAGTGCAAGATATTACAAAGATGGTTCTGAAATTTTAATTCCACAAGATGGTATTCCTAGGAGATTGACACCAATGGAATGTAAGTTATTAATGGGATATCCAGAAAATTATCGGATTGAGAAAATTGGGATTTCAGATACTCAGCTTTATAGACAATTTGGGAATTCTGTGGTTGTGCCAGTGGTTCAGGATGTTGCAAAAAAAATGATAGAATTTATGAATGATAATTGTTGCAAAGGGTAACTGGTTCATCAAACACGGAACTACAATTTTGCCAATTTGGCTTCAATGGATAATAGTGTTTCCTCTTTTTTGTTTTTTTTTAGCTCACATTCCCAAACTGTTATTACTCTCCATCCAAGTTCTTCAAGTAGCTTGTAGTTCTTTAGATCATTTTTTTTGGTCTTTTCAATTTTTTTCTTCCACCAATCTGTTCTTGTTGCCGGAATTTTAAAATATTTGCATCCATGATGACCATGCCAGAAACAACCGTTTACAAAAATCACTGATCGATGTTTTTTTAAAACAAGGTCGGGTTTGCCAGGAAGATCTTTTTTATGAAGTCTGTACCTATAACCCTTTTTGAATAGTGCTTTTCTTAAAATTATTTCAGGTTTTGTGTTCTTGCTTCTTATCCTACTCATGTTGTAAGATCTCACTTCCGGGTCATGGACATCAGTCATCAGATTTTATTTTGTTTGTCAGCGACAATTTGTATAAAATTGGCAAGAGTTAGCAAGTCGGATTGTTGTTCTGGTTTATAAGAATTTACAATATCCTTAGGGACAACTAATTGAAGATTGTGGTATTTCATTTCTTCAGTTTGGTTGATGCTTATAGCTGGCTCAAGGGTTATTAAATGTTTGTTCTGGATTCTTTGTGCTTCAGCTAAAACCTGTCTCCATCTGTCTTTGGCTGTTGTTTTTACTCCTAGCATTGTCAACAAGTCAGTGTCAAAATCAGAATTGTGATAGTAATAAACATCTGGAAAGAGGAAGTCAGGTTTACTACAACCTTCTGTGACTTTACCGTGGGAAAATTTAATAAATGATTCTGAGAAAATAAATTCTAAGTGATTCTCGAACGCTAAGCCAGCTCGAGATTTACGACGGTTTTGAACACTCAAGGAAAACTTAATAAATTCATCAACATCTAAGCCATCAATTCCAAACCCTTTCTCAAGCTTTTGCCTTACCAAATAATTCTCTAATGTTTTAAATAAAATTTCTTCCGTTTCGAGCCATTTAAGAAGTGCATCGTCAGGGTCCGTTATGCAGTCCGTGATATTTGACAACTCTCTTGCAAATTCAGAAAATTCTTTTGTAGTCGGGAAGGTATAGCCAAATTTTTCAATAATTTTTTCAAGGTATTCAGGCTCTTCCTGTTTGATCTCAATACCAATTGTTTCAAGAATAATCTTGTTTGAAAAATTAATTTGGATATCGTTTTTTGTAATATCCTTGAATATGAATTTCCTATTTCGTTCAATAAGACCAAAAAGGTATAATAACTGAGTTTCGGCAGTAGAATCTTTTTGGGCCACGATCATAGTAATACTATCCTGGCTTGTCCTGGCCATGATTATCAGATCTCCTGATATAGCTTTTTCAATCACGGGGTTGGATTGATAATATATCCTATATTCAGATGACCTATTTGGTTGGTTCTCTCTTGAATCATAATAAGTTAAGCTTACTTGGCAATCTAAACGTTCCGATTCTTCTGCGCCAAAATATAAAAAGCGGGCTTTAAATATTTTTTTGGCTTTCCCATACAACTCAACTTGTTCCTTGACAGTCCCAATTTCGTGTTGATGAGAGCTGGTTGGCTCAACATCAACACGGCTGAGTTTTTTTGCCCTAACATCTATAAAATATTTTGATAAGCTATGTGACATCAATTTTGTAATTCAATATTATTTAAAGGTATTTAATTGTCATTTCATTTAATTCATTGAGGCCTTTTTATGGGATTGCTATTAACATACTATAACCTCGAGGTACACTGCTTCCACCTCTATGGGGTCTCATTAAAGCCAAAAGGTGTGGTTCTCGATAATAATAATGTCCAATTTCAATACTATGAAACATGTTTATAATAACTCAGTAGATATCTTGTTAATTAACTTCAAAACCTCTTTTTCCTCCAATCCCGATAAATTTCTAATACCTCCTGAAAGATTAATTAGTTTAAAAAGTTCTCTTGTTTTATATTCGTTTTTCCTGACACTATCATTTTTTTGCAGAAATATTAGTATTGACTTTCTAATGGTTTCATCTGCCCCAAAAGCCCTTTCAAGTAATCCAACAGCAATTTCTTGCCTTTCTAACAAGGTCTTGGTTAACTCAAATTTATCTTTTTTTGTTTTATCAATTGTCAAATGAGCATACCACCATAATCTAGAGATCCCGTTTCGTGTTAATGTTTCAAGATTTGAACTACGAAGAAGATATCTCTCCATAATTCTTCCTTTTGGACCAGCACTATTACTTGATTTCTCTATTGGCCACCTATTTCTCATATATTTCCAAAACACTACATGAGTCAAGTAAGTCCATAACCTGATATCAGATGCAATTGCGCGTGTGATACCGGTAAGATTATTATACAATGACACGCTGTTTTCAAAATCAAAATGTTTACCACCCTCAGAGTATTTCAATTCAAACTCGTCAGGGAAACCTACCCCAGACTTTCCCTTAGGATAATTATCCAAATAAGGGAAGGTATCTTTCATGTATGGATCAAACTCATCTCTATCCCTTACATTTCTATGTAAATCGTTAACATAATCATATGTAAAAACTTTTACTTCCATATTTTGTGAATTTAGAATAACGTTAAACCTCAGGATCAAGGTCAATAAGCGCCCTGTTTAATGGTAAATCCAGTATGTATTGGACTTTTTCGATAGTTGAGTTGCCTTTTGCCTCTTCTAAAAGTTTTTGAAAAATAATAAACCATTGGGAATCCATCATATCAGCAATTCCAGGACTCTCATTTTGAATCATATTTGCTAATTCAATTAAAGCAGGAAAAACAATACCTAAATGAAGGATACTCCAATTTTTCTGATTCAATATTAGAGAAAGGTACTGATCATGATCTTTTTTAGATACTTCTATGGTAATATACTTATCTTCATCTAAGTGGAGTTTGAAAGGACCTGAATCAGATCCGCTGCACTTTATTCTCATGAAAGATGAAACAGCTTTCAGCTTTTCTGGAGATTTATTTGCGAAAAACTTTCCCTTTCCTCCGTAAGCAAGGATATAACCTTTGTCAATAACGAAAGAAGAATCATCAAATATTTTGTTTGCACCAGTGTTTTTATAGACTCTGAGGAAGTCATTTGCACAAAGGAAGAAGTCTACTTCAGTTTCACCTGAAAGATCTCCAGTTGGGATTTCAAAAGAGTCAGATAATGGATCCTTTACAATATAGGATCTTCTGAACATTGTCCCTCTACAATAAATATGCATCATATATGAGGCATTCCCTGATTCAATCAGCTTCTCAAGTGTTTCATTTTTCAGTGTCAGGATTGGATTTAGTACAGTGGTTTTAATATTTGATTTCACTGTAAGATGACCGGAAAATGATCCTTCAATGTCTTCATTTATACCAAGGACAGGATGAGGGTAATTTCTATTGTCGTATTTCATATGCTTCTGCTTTTAAAGCTACTTTTAACTTATCTTCAAGAATTAGCTTAAGTTTCACTTGTTCACCATCATTCATGTAGAATCCCATTACACAATTATTATTCAATTTGTATTTATATCCTCGGGGATCAAGAATCTCATTAATTTTGATTTTATCAGATCCTTCGTCACCAAGGGCTATAATCTTAATATTACAACGTCCATTATAATTACCTTTTATAATAGCAGTATACTCCTGGAAAGTAAAATCTTTTGAGGTGCTAAATAATTTTATGTGAAATTCTTCCGTAGTGAGTGCCCTTTGTTTGCCCTTCCCCCCTCCAGGTGCACTAACCTTACTCTTAAGCCTCCTTTTCCCACTACGTAAAATCTTGTCTTTACCACCCATTCCAGTATTTTCCCTGTTAATAATTGATACTTTAAATGGTTCGATGATCGTATTCCCTTCAAATATTTCAGCTGCCCCCTCTTCTCGTTTTGTTTCATCCGTCTCTGCATTTCCTTTGCCGGTGCTCCCTTTTTCCTTATCCTTCTCAGATTGCCCCTCATCAAGGGGTAAATATTTAGCAAGCCCGGGGATCTCAGATATCTGCTCACTTCGTTGCTTTTTCACTTCCTTTAAACACAATTTCACCCAATTAATTAGTTCATTCATGATTAGCAATCCATCCGGCTTCGATCTATCGGGATCCCACTTATCATGAGCTGGTGGTTCCATCTTTCTAAGTAGTTCATTTCCTTCTTCATTATCACAAATGAATACACCTGAATATGGAGCAGCATGAATAAAAGAGCGAGAGTATATTACCATATGCGTCTTTCTTATCATTGCCACATAGTTAAGTGGTTCCTCGAGTGGGTAAAAATGAAATCTAACATTTCCTAAACTTGGGAGGTTTTGCTTAAAATCTTTTCCATTTATCACAGCTTGATAATAGGACAATGGATTTCCTTTCGGCTCTTCATGATCCTTAAAGGGTTCTTCGAAGAAATAATCGGTCAGGAGTTTCTCAAGGTTATCGAAATTTACTATTTTATTTCCTACCTCAACAATCAAATCCTCACATAAAATAGCATACCAGAAATTACGAAGTACAGATTTTAAAAGCTCATCGTCCCATTTGTTTTCTACTTTATACCCCATTATGTAAATATCCAATCCTTTTTCCTTCCTCCAAAAATCACCCATTTCCAAAGCTTTGAATATCGTGCTTTGTTTTTTACCACCAAAGCTACCTATGGACTGTTTCGTGTCACCCTCCTCATCAAAATTGACTAACATGGATACCCCTAGAAATCGACTCATTGCGTCTTTCATGCTTGTAGAAGAATAGAATGCAGTTCTCAAATGAGATGCTGCAAATACAGCGCCTTTACCCAATCCAAATGATCCCCCAGCACCTTCAGTTTTCTGACTAACTCCTCTAGACTTAACTAAAGCATACCACGGGGAATCTCTTTCATTATCGCTACCGTGAAGGCCAACTGTGTTGAAATCAGATATCTTGAGAACAGGAATTTTCTCCTTTGCCATTAATTGTTCTGCATTATTAAAAAACTCTTGATTTTTTTTATCACCCGGGTGAGTTTTCTTGCATAAACCTAAAATCTGAACAAATCGCTCCCTTTCAGGAAATTCCAGTGTGTT
Organism: uncultured Porphyromonadaceae bacterium; assembly: GCA_964467485.1. Taxonomy (GTDB): domain Bacteria; phylum Bacteroidota; class Bacteroidia; order Bacteroidales; family UBA12481; genus JAUVKA01. The sequence goes on from CAYXQX010000116.1 coordinate 5,495, forward strand.
GTATTGAGAAAGTTCGAAAACAACCTTAACTGGCTTATTTTGCGAATCCCTTGCGTCGAGTGAATTCTGAATTATCTCCCTTGCAAGATAATAATTGTAGTTGCCTTCAAAGTGCTCGGTAAGAGTGTTATTAATCCCCTCCTCAAATCCTCCACCCGTGGAGGCGAACTCCCAGTTTGCCATAATTTCTTTTATTAGTTAAAGACTCATAATGAAACAAAATTTGTTGCTCAGATTATTAAAATCGTCTATATTAAAATATTTTATATTGATAAAAACTTTAGCTTTTAATGCAAAATTGAATACGAATATTTAAAATTTATGTACCATAACTGTGAAAATGTTAACCATTTAGATTATTTACTTTAAAATTAGCCAAATAGAATTGTAAAACCAATGATAAATAGAGAACAGTAAATTTGGAGAAATATAATATATAAAAATCTAACCAACTTCGCTCTCCCACCTCTCAACTCCCCTGTACAGAGCAATTATTTCCGTTGCTTCTGTTAATGCCTGAAAGGTTTGGATTTCCCAGTTATCTTTTGGTGCAAGTTTGCCCAAAAGGGTTCTGCCGATTTCATTTTGAAAGCGGAAATCATTGGCATTATTTTGCTTTTGCCAGTAATAAATAATCCGGTCTCTGCTGTTGGTAAGAGTTTCACGGCCAACAATCTTGTCGCGTTTCTGGTTATTAACTTTATGATCAGATGGGACTGGGTTCCAAAGATCATTATTATGCCAGAGCGCAAATGGTATTATATGATCTACATCAAATCTTCTACTTGTTAAAACTCTGTTACTCCAAATGCAATTTAGGTTACCAAGCTGGCTATAGATTGATTTCGCTGTATTAACATCACGACTGACTTCAGGAGAAATCAGCAAATGTGAAATGATTTCAGCAACGGGAATACTCCTGGAAGAGAAATTGTGAACTAGTTCTGCCCACCTGAGGATAATGGCCTCAGCAATCCAATGACCTATCAGGCTCATCTCACGCCAGATGTTTGCATCAAAATATACTCTTCCTAGTGCATCAGCGACATTACTTCTTGATTTAATGCTCTTAATCCTTAGACTTCCCGAATATCCGAAAATCTTGTCTTCTCCCTCTAATGAACTCCCGGCATAAGTTACAGGTCCTTTTACAATTGCGTTTGAAATAGATTTTATGGTAGCTAAAAAAAGGTTTTGTTGATTCGCTGTTAATTTACCTGACCGGTATGCGGTATCAAATGCATTAAGTCCACCGATCAAGTGAAATTCATCCACTAATGCTTTCAATTGGCTCCTGAATGCAATTTGCTTGCCTTTTTCTCCTCCTGTCAACTGTGGAATAAGAGTATCTGATTCAATGAGAGGCCAGTAGTAATAGAGCCACTTTTCTGAGATCAAGCCGAGCGGAATACTTACCATATTACCAGGGTGCCAGTCGGCATGATGATATTCGGTTTGGGAAATTTCGCACAATGCCCGGAGAAGGGCCAATTTGTATGTTGCTGATTTCCTGTCGCGATTGATTATTGCCTCAATCTGATCCACCGGACGTACAGCCAGGTTACCTTCAGATTCAAAAACAAGTATATGCCATTCGATATTCCTTCCTAATCCGTCTTTATTGCTGCCCGAAAATAGCAGGTGGAATCCAATGCGCTCAAAGAAAAGCTCAACTTGTGCCGGTTCCCGGTTTACAAACAACCTTGTATCATCATCGGAAGCTTCCCTTGAACCTGAAAAAGAGCAAATAAATATCCCTTTATACTTTAGAATAGTCCTTATCTGTATAGCAAACTCAAACAATTCGCTGTCAGGAATATGCATAAGAACTGCAATTGAAACAACAGCATCAAAGCGATCAGAAAGCAGGCTGTTACTGGGTGGTAATGGGAAAGCAGCCTCATGCAATGCAATACCGTTGCTTATCCCCAGCTTTTGAAAATGACCGCCGGAATAAGCGACCATTGCTTCGCTGGCATCTGTAGCTACCACCTTACAACCCAATGATGCCATGTATGCAGCATCCCGTCCGGAACCACATCCTATTTCAAGCACTTCCCCTCCTTCAGGTAACCACTTGCCCAACAGAGAATGCATCTCTGAAACATCAGCAGAGTGGTATTCCTCGGAAAGCCTGGAGGCGTTTTGGTTGTAGTATTTTTTTGAGGAGGAGTCCACGGCTAATTATCTCTCAAATAAGGCCTATTATTCAATCTCTTCGTAGAGTTTCTTTACCTTAAGGTTACAGCTTTATTTATCATTTACATCAAGTTCTTCCAGAAACATCTTATTTGATAATAACCAATCATTTATAGAATCCTGCAATTCTATCGGGGTTTTTATTCCCTCAATAAGTTTCAGGTTTTGCAGACCTCCATTATAAATTGTTGATATTGAGTCAATGAATTCAGTTATAGAATCCATCCTAATTAATCCTTCCAAATAGGAATATTTATTATCAATAAATTCCAATGATTCTTCAAATTTCCTTGAAGCACTTGAGGTTGCCATCGATGAATATAGATCATAAGAATATCTTGTCGTACTCATCTCCAATTTATATTCCTGATATTCCTTTTCTGCATTAATAGCAGATTCATAAGAGGAAAATGCTTCTGACAGATTGATAACTGATCTTTTCCTTGAGTTTAAATAGTCATAATAGCTTCTAGAAAGTGAAACTAAGTTTTCCCTAGGTTGATTATATTTTTCAGAAATGCTTTCAAAATCAATATCATTGTTGAAGTCTTCAAGTTTACTCGTGTATCTGTCATAAAACTGATTCAGTGTTATCCTTGATTGACTTCCTTCCTCCTCTCTGCTTGAAATAATGTCAATAGTCATGGAATTCAATTTCCTGACATATTTATCTAATATCAATCGACTATCCTTATTCTCTTTGGATTCACAGGAGAAAAGCAAAATTATTCCTAGGAATATTAATAGGTACTTCTTCATTATAGTGTTTATTTTTGTGTTGTAGTTTTTAATAATCCAATTACAATTTGTGATGTGAAATAGTGATTTTTAACAGATCAGTTTGATATGATTTCTGTGTAATCTGAAATAAGTTTATTGATAATAAATTCGGTCTTTGTTTGATTTGGCTTGACAAGCAATTTTGGTAAAATCAGCCGTAATAACAATGCCATCTTTATGATACAAGAAGAAAGAAGAAGGATGTGAGAACTCTTAAGTCTTTTATCTTAATCTACAAACTTCTCCATACTTTCCAGCACTTTCAAAGCTATCCCACTTTAAAAAAATTTAAAAGGGCGCCATTGGCAAAACGGTCGCTCCTAAGGATGGTGGTTATCAGTTTGCAACAAGTGATGAGATCTATATCATCAATTTTTGAAAGATCATCTGCATCAGCTAGTTTCCTGACCTCTTTCCATTCCATCCATGGAAAATCAATCACAATTCCAATCTCATAGGCCAGCTGTTCAAATTTCGACACAACAGCCGATGGAACCGAATATGGTATGGAGAAAACACCGGGTTCTATTTCTTTGCCTCCTTCAACCTTGCCAAATTCTTTTTCTTTTTCAACCTCAAGGATCAAATCAAAAAGTGGTTGCCAATCATTCTTGGTCATTTGATCCAAGTGGGATTGGATTTCGTGAAGTTTTTTGGGGCTGGTGGTCATTGGTTAGTATTTAATGTTTTTGTGCATGCCAAGGGTCGGACTTCAGCCCCTGGATCAAGAGGCTGTGTTAAAATTATATCGCTAATGTAGTTTTTTTAAAATCTATTTTTTTTGCGCTAAAAATATCGGAGCAATATTCTCCTTTTATGCCCAGGAGTAATTTGTTACCCTCATTATTAGGCTTTCCATTGGCTCAAGGTTGATTAATCGCTTAAGATTATATGCTGTAGTAACAATGTCAATCTCAATTTGCACTTTTTCTATCCCCCGAAGACGT
>CAYXQX010000117.1:0-9417 GCA_964467485.1 uncultured Porphyromonadaceae bacterium
GTCTGAACCAGGTTTTGTGATGCTAATTTCCTGGCCAATTTTAAGACCCAGATTTGTTCCGGATCCTGCGGTTGACGTGAGTTTTAAAGCATCAATTGTTTCTTCAAGCTGACCAGCTTTTTCGAGTCCTTCCTGGTAGCTTCCCGGATCAATATTCAGATGGTTAAATGTTCGTTTGGCTTGTTCGGCAAAAAGCTGGCTTGATTCGGAATAAGCATGTTGTCCGTATTCATTCAGCTGTTGTTCGACATTGTTATTGCCAGACTCCCAATCTAAGTTTTCCTTTTCGGAATCGTGAACATAACGATACATATTCCCAGATGGGCCCGTCTTCAAGTCAAAACTAAAATTTTCTAAATCTATGCCCAGATGCAATTCTGTCTCATCAATATTAGGTAGTTCGCCAAAGAATAGTTCCTGTCCGTTATAAAAAAACCACTCTCCATACCTTGATGAAATTCTTCTTAGAAAATCATAATCACTCTCCATGTATTGTACTACATAGGTGAGTTGATCGTTGTTTCGAGGGGTAATATTTGGATTTAAAAGATTCCTTGGATAGGGTTGAAGAACTTCATTTACTATTTGTTCCAGGGTATTATCCTTGAATGACCTACAAGTGGGCTTTCCTTTTAGGATGATGTCGGGGCTTTTTCCATGTATGGATATTATATCGCCGCTTGCCATTCCCGATTTATTACTGCTGATTGCGGTAACTATTCCTCTGAAGCTAAATCCTTCATTAGTATCTGTGTTGCCCAACTCTTCACATTCCGAAGTAATAGTGCATGTTTTGCCAATGAAGTTTTTTGTTCTTTCTACAATGAAATCATTAGGGGTTTCCAGGCTATCCAAATCATAACTGATTTGAAAAGAATCCATCTCATACATATCCTGAAAAATATCAAGGTTAATGAAACCCGCTATTTCTTCATTATCAATTCTAATTGTTACACTTGTTAGTAGTCCCATAAACACAAAGTTTTTAGGGTGTTGCAGCTAAAATCAGTTATTGCAAATCTGAATTTGTCCTTGTTTACTCACTTAGGCTCCTTCAGCTGCTGTCCAATGATTTTCATGCTCAACCCCAAATAAAGAAAGTTTTCGTACAGATATAACCAATGATATAATTATATCAGATTCATTGGTAAAACTCTCATGATAGCCTACTAATACACCATCCTCAAATTCAATTCTTCTGCCAGGACCAGTAGATGTTATACCTGAAAAAGAAATTCTGCCACTTCTTAAGGAACGTGGGGTAAGCATCCATGAAAATAATTCTTCGTCATCTAATCCGCGAATTGTAAGGTCTATGGTACTGGCAGTAATATTAGAAAATGTCCCTACCGTGCCATTATAATCCTGAGAAAATCCAAATTCACAAGCAAGCACAGGAATACCTTGATCTTCGCTAGAGTGTCCTACAATATGAAGGCGTGCTGTTAAAGACATATTTATTGCATTTTAATTGTAAAAATGAAAGATACAATTAATCGCCTCTCTTGAAGATGGGAATGAGAGAAGTGATAAAAGTGAGCTAAAATGGGTTTACATCACCCATTCATTCTCATGTTCTCCATTCCCCATCTTGATCTTCCTCGCCGATAAAGAAATAGTTTCAACCATTGCGCCTATTCCAACATTGTCAAAAGATTCTTCGTATGAGACCATATAAGCCTCTTCTATCTCCAATTCCTTCAACTTGGCATCTTCATCTCTTTTGTTGAAAGTGATTTTACCATCTTTACGCATGTAGCTGTCGCACATCCATTCAAACAGTGTAGTATCATCTGTCGATTCTACAACAATTGTTACAATTCCTCCGCGAGCAGTGGAAGAAGGTCTTCCAGTATCATCTGTTGTCTGATGCATACTGTAATCACATTTAAGTACACGGTACTCATTTCCGTCTACTTCAAATTTTGCTTTAAATGACATGATTAAAAAGTTTTAATGGTGATTATTATGTTCAAAAAATAAGTTAGCATACTATCTCCATAAACAATCCCGTTAACAGGAGCTGAAAAATTATTTTACATCAATCCCTTTTCGGGCTTTAGTCAACTAAAGATACAGACTGGGTATTATCCTTGTTCGTATTCTGTATCCCACTCAGTTCCGTCATCACCTTTTTGTCCGTCCATCTTAATCATGAAGTTTTTGGCCGGAAAATATGGTGTCATATGTATATCCAGAAAAATTCTGTCTTTCTGTTTAGGATCCTGTTCGAATCTTTTCACAGAGAATTTTTCAATTAACTTACCTGGTCCGGTTATACCATCCAGGAAGCGAGTCATCTGGCTAAGAATTTCTTTACGAGTCTTGACATTGAAATTTTCAAAGGCACGTCTGTTAAGAAAATCCATCAGCACTTTGGTTATGTAATCAAAAACTCTTACAACCGAGTATGTTTGTAAGCCCAGGTTATCTCCATTGAATAGAGTTTTAGCAGAGAAAGCCATAACCTTTCCGTATTCATTTACCATAGGCACCAATCCTAGTTTCTCAAGATTAGCTATTTCACTCTTCTTCAGGTCAAACTTAACCCCGTCAATCTCGCTCAGGCTACCATGTTTTTTCCCGGCAGCAACCTGCGACATAAGTGTTTGGTATATATTTCCTGCAAGTGCTCCGGCAGGAGCAACAAATAATTCCTCGTCTTCGCCCAGATCTTCGTATTTTTCTCGCCCAACCAGCCAGTTACACGACATAACAGCATTTGATTTATACATGTCGCCGCCAGTAAGGTTACTTGCTTCAAACATTTCCATAACATCATCAGGCGTGTCGAGATGTTCAAAATCTGTTACTAGCATGACCTTATTTTCATGGGCAATTTTGGCCCATTTTTCTACTACTTTATTTGAGCCAAGGTATCCGGGAACAACCAGAATACTGTAATTGTCTCTCAAGTCCAGCCGGTCGAATTTTTGCACTAGTTCCTCCTGGATGGCATCGATAAAGCGAGTGTCGTCCAAGTCCTTTAGCTGTTCTAAATCAGCATTAACGAAACTGACATTTTTTACTTTACTACTACCGGTGTTTTTGAAGAAAAGAGCCATTGAACGGTATGATTTTTCAAGGTCTTTACACGATTCAACAGCCTCCTTCAGATTACTTTTCAGAGTTTTTTCGCTAATTTCTGCATTTGATTCGCAGTTTTGAACTATTTCAGAAATATCAGAGGATGAGGATAATACAGCCGCCCATAGTTCCAGGTTTTTTTTGAGGGTCGCTCTTTCACCTTTTTTTGAGTGTTCAGAAAGAAATATTTTCTTTCTTGCTTTTCTTTCGGGGTTTAGATTTTGGACTCCATCAAGAGCAGCCTCTAACAGGTCAAATCCACCCACTTTGGCTAATTGGTCCAGACTACTGGATAGTACCTCTTCAGGCTTATCTATCTTTCCAATTTTCTCTGCTACCTTTTCCCGATATTGCTCTATATTTTGTTGTGATTGTTGTGCCATTTCTAATAATTTTATTGTTGATGGATAAATCAAGCTTGATCAATTTCTTTAATCAGAGAGTAGATAGCATTAAGCGTAGCCTCTTTAGTATCTGCATTTTCCAATGCTTTGCGCAGTAGTTTGTTGCTTTTTAGCTGCTTGATAATTTTAAAAAACTGATCTTTCTGAGAGGTGAGATCTTGCAGGAATTCACTCTGGGCAACAATTCCCTTGATTCCAAAATCAGCAAGATTATTAAAGGATAATTTTTCCTCTTTAGCTACTCCTTCGCTGTCAGTGAAATCTACATCAATCTGAGGCTGAAAATGGTTGAAAACATCATCAATCGAGGTCAGACCTTCAACAATTTCAGGTTTTATTGGTGGCTCTGCCGTAAGCTTTTCTGCCATTAAGGTTCGATTTTGAGGTATATCACTAATGGCTTCGCTAGCATCACCCTTAGCTTCTGTACCACCTATTCCATACATTTGCATATTATTAGTTTTTAGTGTTAATGATCCTTTATTTAAATAGATTTAGTTTATTTAATATTCCACGAAATTTCATCATTTTTATCCAATTCGAGCTTAACTATAGAACCTCTTTTTATTTCATCAGAAATTATCATTTTCGATAGCGGTCTGCGCAGTTGATTTCTAATAACTCCAACAATTGGTCGTGCACCATATTTGGGTGTAAATCCGGAAAGGGCCAGTTTCTGTTTCACCTTATCGTCCATCACAAGCTCTATTCCTTTGTCATCAAGAGATTTTAAAAGACTTTTAAGATGAATTTCAAAGATCTTGACAACATTTTCCTCACTGATTGGCGCAAATGGGACAATCTCTGTCAGGCGTCCGAGAAATTCCGGTCGGAAATGATTACTCATTATATCCATCAACTTATTTGAGCTTGGAATTTCTCCTTTATTGAATGAATCGACTATGAATTGGCTACCAATATTTGAAGTGAACAGGATTATTGCATTTGAAAAATCTCCTTCCTTGCCTAGGCGGTCGTGTAATTTACCTTCATCCATTATTTGAAGGAAGATGTCAAACACTGAGGTATGAGCTTTTTCAATCTCATCAAACAAAACGACTGAATAGGGTTTTTGTCGTATTTTATTTACAAGGAGCCCACCTTCCTCATAACCTACATATCCGGGAGGTGCTCCATAAAGCAAGGCAGCTGAATGTTCTTCTTTAAATTCCGACATATCAAAGCGGGTAAGGAAGGATTCATCTTGGAACAGGAACTCGGAAAGAGACTTAGCGAGCTCTGTTTTACCTGTACCTGTAGGTCCCAGGAAAAAGAATGAACCTATAGGCTGGCCTGCTTTATTCAAGCCTGATCGTGATTCCAGTATTGCCTCGGCAATGCTGTGAAGTGCATGATCTTGCCCAATCACTCTTTTATTCAAATGAGCTTCAGTATTCATTAGTCGGTCTCTCTCCTTGGTCTGAACTTTGCCGAGAGGGATTCCTGTTTGTGCTGAAACAATGGCTCCTATATCTGATTTGTCCAGCTTTTCAACATCATTTTTTGCATGCTTTTCGAGTTTCTTGAGAATCTTTGAACAATAAGTAAAAATCTCTTTTCCTGATTTCAAGTGCGCAACCTTATCTTCTTCATCCAGCTTTGAAAAGAGTATTGGTGAAATCTGGTTTTTTAGATCGGAGTAAAACCATTCAAGCTCTTCCAGTTTAATATTTTCCTTTCCTTTTTCCTTTGTTGGTTTGAGTTCCTCCAATTCAGCTTTCAGGTCTTCAATTTTTATTGACGAAATATCTGTCATTAGTCGAACACCCGACATGGTATGGTCGATAAGATCAATTGCAGAATCGGGCAGTGATCTCTCCTTTAGATACCTCTTGGATAGCCTGATGGCCTCTGCGCAAACATCTATGCCAGCTTTTATGTTGTGGTGCTCTTCAAAGGATGGTATAACTTCTTTTAGCATCCTAAGTGCCTGTTTCTCATTAGGCTCTTCTATTCTTACAAGCTCAAATTGCCGGTTAAAGGTCTCATCAGTTTCAATAAGCTTGCTGTACTTGTCAATCGTCGTTGTGCCCAACATTGTTAGGTTGCCCCGGGATAATTCCGGTTTGAGAAGATTGGCTGAACCTGATGTTCCACTTTGAGGATCCAGAAGCATATGAATCTCATCCACATAGAGAATCGCTTTATCGTATTGCTGGATCTCTCTAACTATATTCTTTAGCCGATCTTCAATCTCGCCTTTGTAAGATGCACCAGCAACCAAGGAGCCGAAGTCGAGTTCAAAAATTCTGGCTTCTTTGAGCTTATCTGGTACTTTACCTGAAGTAATTTGCTGGCAGAAACCGTTAACAAGGGCGGATTTACCAACACCAGGATCTCCAAGTATCAGTACATTGGATTTTGCCCGTCTGCCAAGAATTTCAGTGATACTCCTGATCTCATTATCTCTCCCAACAACAGGATCCATTTTTCCCTGAACAGATAATTCATTTTTATCAATACAGTATTTTAGAAGTGCGTTCTGTGTGGTTTTCTTTTCTTCTTTATCTGTTGTTCCTTCAGTTGCCCCGATCACATTCTCCAGATCAGATTTTTCCATCAGAGCACTCACTACCTCTTGTTGGGTAAGAGTAAACGACTTCAGTTGTTCATAGTTAAAGCCTACCCCTGGTGTACTTAAGGCTGCAAGTGCATGTGCTGCTTCAATTTCATCTTTGGATAATTTTAATCTGATATTATCAGCTTCACGCAAAATAGCTTTAAACTGCTCATCTCCAACAGGATTTTCAGGGACTTTGCCCGTTTTGGATAAAGATTCAATACGAACCTCTGCCCACTCTTCAAGATAATAAATGTCTTTGTCGAGATGTAAAAGAAAATCTGTGAGGCCGACATCTTTATGAAATAAAGCTTTCAACAAATGAGCGGGTGATATTTTGTCATTCGAAAACTCTTTAACCAAGGATTGAGAAATGTTGATGGCACGTTTTAGCTCATCAGTAAAACTCATGTTGAAATCAGTGTTCATAGCAGGAGCTGTTGATCTTTTGACTTATAAAGTTATAATAATTTTCATGCAAAACAAGAAGGTAAAGGGATGATATGGAGTATTGAACCATCTGTCCTAATGTAGTTTGTACCCCAGACTGAGTAAAATATAAGAAAACCTATGGTAGGTCCTGATGTTTGGATTTTTGTCCTCATAATAAAATCCTCCCAGTAGGTTTCCAACATACCGAATGTCCACTGTGAACTTCGACAGGTCTATTCCTGATCCGGCTGTAAAATCGAGTCCCAGACTATTCCCTGTACTTCCCTCTAAAATTAATCGTTGACTTTGTAAATAATTGGCAATCTCATTTTTCCCAAAGCATATGTTTGGGCTGATACCTGCATACAAACGAAGGTTCCCCGGATAAAATCTTCGTCCTATCAAAAGGGGAAAGCTCAGTGATGACTGCTTAAACTCGTATTCACTTCTTCTGAAGGTAATCTTTGCCTTCATCCCGGAAGCCATATTTAGTTCGCCCTGAAAATAGAACTTAGAGATGTAACGCCTTCCGAATAGTCCAGCATGAAAGGCTGGCGAGCTGCCTGTAGTATTATAAAAAACATAGCCATTTGAAAGACTGTAGTTTGATAAACCCAGTCCGCCATTTACGCCAAAGGAATACAATTGGGCCTTTGCCGAAAATCCGGCAAAGCACAGTAAAAGACCCATTATGAGAACTTTCTTGGTCATGGTGGCTAGTTTTTATGATCAATAAATCGGGATAAATCAAACTCTTTATCTTTACCCGGCTCGACTACAATATTCAGCCATCTGCCTGGTTGAGGATCACCATCAGATTTCTCAACAAACACCCTGATTGCCCAGTTCATTTCCCTGACAGGGAATCCCTTGGAATCCGTATCAACATAAAAGCTCCGCTGAACAGCAATCGTTTTGTCATAATGAACCGATGGTGTCTTTTCTTCTATTTGACGATATCCAATGCAAAACTTGTCAATATCCAGAGTCCAGTCGACCTCCCACTCATTCCATCCTCCCGCAGGGTTCAGTTGAGAAGTATTATGTAAAGATTTATATGGGTAATATGTTCCCAGCACATTTTGTGTGCTGAAGCAGAATAACTCGATATTATCTCTTAATAAGGACACATTAAAACTGATGGCGATTTTGCTTACCCTGAATTTTTTCCAATCTGTTGGTTTGTCAAACTGAGTAAGGAAAAACTGATGTTTACTATCTGTTTCATAGTATCCATCAAATTTGTCATCATCATATTTCAACCATTCACCTTCAGAAGATATTTCAATAGTAACCTTTACGTTAGAATCACCCCCGTTTGATGTAATAATAATTTCTCCTGTATACTGGCCTGAGTTTAGTACAGTCCTGTCTACAACAACATGAATCTCATCAGTTTCAGTTGTTGTTTTTCCGCTTAATGGGTTTAACGTAAGCCAATTCAGACTCTCAGAAATAGTCCAGGTTAGGGTTCCTCCTCCTTGGTTTTGAATAAAAAAGCTTCTGCTATTTATGTTGGGTCCGAACTCCAGACTGGTGGTATTTACAAATAGTTCCGGATCAATATTAACATCCATACTAATCCCGACAATCTTTTCACTTACATCTGAAGAAACAGTGACATGGCCGGTATAACTACCGGTATGCATTCCAGCCCTGTCTACCCTAACTGTAATCTCCGTAGCTTGTTCGGCAGCACCACCCGAATTGGGGTCGACCGTAATCCAGCTATCACTTACAGAAATGCTAAAATCAATTATGCCTTTACCTCCGTTTCTAACTGTCAGTATTTTACTTGTTTGGTCGCTTCCAAAGTCTAATTGAGCAGGGGCAACAATTAATTCACTTACTTCCATAATGACTTGTACGACAGTGTCTTTGTCTTCGGATAATATTTCTATGGTTCCATAATAGGTTCCCCCGGCCAGTCCTGTTCTATCTACATTAACTTCAATAGTAGTAGCTTGGTTTTGTGCTGTAGATCCCTCCATTGGTGTAAGAGATTGAATCCAGTTTCCACCGTCGCTTGTTGAGTAATCAATACTCCAATCCAGCAAACCTGTACCTGTGTTGGAAATAATAAAAATATCCTGTGTTTTGTCCCCATCAAACAATAAAGAATCTTTATCGACATGGAGAATTGGATCCTCGTTTACGGTGAGAGGGATGCTGTCAGAAACAATGTCAGTACCATCGTTCACTGATACCTTGCAGAAAAATATTCCTGTATTCAATGGAGCAGTCCAGCTAATAGAACTCAAATTATTCTCGGTGGTGATTTCACCGGCATCAGCTTCCCAAAGGACTATCAATACATCCCCCGCCGGCTCAGTTGCCGACACACTTAGATTGATACTGTCTCCAGCCGTCGCCTCTGTTGAAGAAGAGGTGATGTTTTGAATCGTTGGTGCCTGATTTTTTTCGCATCCTGATGTTAAAAACAAGAGGGAAAAGAAACACAAACAGAGAAATCCATTGATATTTTTTTTGTTGTTTTCCATAACAAAAGGTTTCGGAAAATTTGATTCTGATTAAAGATAAAAAAAATAGAGTAAAAAATTATTTACTCATCTACTTTTTCCTTATTATATTTGAGGTGAATAACAAAAATCATGAAATTACAGAATGTCTTTTTGAGATTTTTACTGATAGTTGGACTAACATTGTTAATCTCATCCTGTTTTAAAGCACCTCAATTCGATGTAATGTTGAGTGAATCGGAAATGACGGTATATGAAAATGATGGTAGCCTGGATGTTGAGTTTGTTCTACCGGATGGAGCCAGAAACAGAGAAGTTGAAGTGGCTTACCGGATAGGGGGGACTGCAAAGTTAGGTAGGGATTATACCACTAGAGAGGAAGAATATATTTTTATTCCCGAGGGAGAGAGCTCCGTATCTTTTACCATTAACTTGATTGATAATGTTTTGCAAG
>CAYXQX010000118.1:0-7117 GCA_964467485.1 uncultured Porphyromonadaceae bacterium
TATGAGCTTTCTGTAATCCTCTACAGCATTGTTTTTCTCTAACACAGCAACTACGATAGGGCCTGAAGTCATAAAACTAACAAGGTCGGCATAAAAGGGCCTTTCCCGATGCACTCCATAGAACTCTTCCGCCTGTTGTGTACTCAGTTGAATGATCCTCATACTGGCAATCCAAAAACCTGCTTTGCTTATCATAGACAAGATATCTCCGGCATAGCCTTTGGACATTGCACGAGGCTTAATCATTGTAAAAGTTATTTTTCCTTGCATTTTCAGTATTTTTGTGCTTACTAAATTAAGAATTTCCCCCATAATTGGGGATTGTAATTTTATCTTTGAAAATGATTGAGACAAAAGAAACGGTAAAATGTTTCAGGGATTTTTCTGAAAGCACCAGGGAAATCATACATAATAATCTTATTACTCCTGCCAGGATACTTATTGTTAGTCATAAGAATCCTGATGGTGATGCGCTGGGCTCTGCTCTTGGACTTGGAGGGGTACTAGAGTCGATGGGGCATCAGGTAAAGGTTTATCTTCCTGATGAGGCCCCTGATTTCCTCAAATGGTTGTCGGGATATGATAATGTTGGCATCTATGAAAAGTCAGCCTCAAAATTCCCTGGATTGGAGGATTCACCTGATATTGTTTTTTTCCTCGATTTCAATTCGCTGGAAAGACTGGGTAAGATGGAAAAGGCTGTAGCTGAATTAAGCTGCCTGAAAATTATTATCGACCATCACCCGGGTAATCTGCCATTTTACGATTATGGTATAGTCAATACCGCAAAGGGTAGTACTTGTGAGCTGGTGTTTCTGTTTTTAGAGGGTTTAGGATTGTTGAACCAACTAAATGAAAACCTATCCACATGTTTATATGCCGGGATCACAACTGATACACTTGGATTGCAGGTTAGTAGCTCCTATAGTGAAGTTTACCGTGTGGTAGGATTGCTTGTTGAAAATGGGGCTGAGATTGATAAAGTATATAGTAGTATCTATATGCAATTCAGTCATCACAGAATGCAGCTTCTTGGTTATTGTCTTGCAGAGAAAATGATATTGATGCCAGAATATCAGGTTGCATATATCTGGCTGACAAAAGAAGAGTTATCCCGATTTAACCATATCAAGGGTGACACCGAGGGTTTCGTTAATTATCCACTTTCTATCAAGAATATTAATTTCACTGTACTTTTTACTGAGCTTGAAGGTGAAATAAAGCTTTCACTACGTTCTAAAGGTGATATTCCTGTAAATGAATTTGCTTCCCTCTACTTCAATGGTGGAGGACATCGGAATGCTTCTGGGGGTAGGTGTAGCCTATCGATGGAAGAGACGCTAAGCAAATTTGAGTCACAGGTTAAGGAATTTATGACCAATTTTTTAAAACTCTAACACTTTTCAGTTTTCACTTCCAATGAAATTCATAATCTCAATATTCATGATTTTGATCTTTGTTTCTTGTGGCTCAAGAAATAAGAAAGAGCCCGAATCACAAAAGGTGCTTATTAATATGGATACTCTTTTGGAGATGAACCGGAATATGATCAGGAAGGATAAAGATAAAATTCACGAGTATATTGCTTCAAACGGAACGACAATGCTTGAATCAGGAACGGGATTATTTTACCGGAAAATTTTGGAAGTAGATGGGGTGGATGCCGGGAAAGGTGATGTTGTTATTTTTAGCTACGATATTACGTCTTTGCAGGGTAATAAATTTTACTCGTCGAAAGATCTTGGAAGAAAAGAGTTTGAGATTGATGGATCGGTGATTGAATCGGGATGGAATGAGGTAGCAACACTTATGAGTGCCGGTGACAGTATGATAGCTATTTTGCCACCTCATCTGGCTTTTCGCAATATTGGTGATGGTGAAAAAATAGGTCCAGGCCAGATTTTGATCTATAATTTAAGACTCGACTCAATAGTTAGAAGATAATTAGGCACTATTCATCAATTCGCTGATTCACTGGTGTAATGATTCGCGAATTATCTTATTTTTGCACAAAACAACAAATAAAATGAAATTGAAAATAAAGTTAGTTTTTAGTGTTTTTCTTTCAATGGCAATATTAAGCTCCTGCTCAAGCAAAAAGGGGGAATTCCTTGTGCATACCTCGGGGCTTAAGTATAAATTTATTGAGATGAATCCCAAGGGTGACACACCCAGAAAGGGAGATGTTCTTTTGTTATCTATCAATTATTTCACTGAAGGGGGCTTGATGATTGATGAAAATAGTTCTTACCGAACTCAATTGGCTACTCCAGTGTACTCTGGTGATTTTCAAACGGGCTTAAGTATTTTGCAGGTAGGAGATAGTGTGCAGTTCTTGCTGGATGCAGCTGATTATTACCGAAATACAAAAAAAAGAGAGTTTCCCGAAGAGTTTGTGCAGGGGGACAATATTATTATAAATATAAAGCTTAGAAACATTGTAAAGGTTGAATCTATTGAAGCTGAAAGGCGAGCAATATACCATACTGATGAGGAACAGGAGCTCCGATTGATGAAAGATTATCTTGATAGAGCTAGTATCGAAATTGAGCCTACAGAGAGCGGATTATATGTGATTATTTTGAAGGAAGGCTCAGGTCCTCTGGTTTTACCCGGACAAACTGTTAGTGCTCATTATACCGGAAAAACCATAGATGGAAAAGTATTTGACAGTTCTCTCACCAGAGGCAAACCAACAACATTTACCTTGGGTAGAGGAGAAGTTGTAAAAGGATGGGATGAGGGTTTTGCCAAACTGAAAAAAGGTTGTAAAGCCAGGTTTGTAATTCCATCAAAGCTTGCTTATGGGGCAGATGGTTATAATGATATACTACCATATTCAACCCTTATTTTTGATGTGGAACTAATAGATTTTAAATAATTGTGCTTTTATGAAAGAGAAGAGAGTAAAGCTATTCATCAGTTTGTTAGCTATCAGCATGGTAGTGCTAATTGGGGCTTGTGATAAGGAGACTGGTCTGGAGAAGGAAAATGCTGCTATACAGGCCTATCTTGATGAAAATAATATTACTATCGAACCACAATACTCGGGATTGTATTTTATTGAGACCAAGAAGGGAACTGGGGCCAGTGCTGACGGTGGTGATTTATGCAAGGTGAAATATATGGGAACTTTCCTTAACGGTGAGGAATTTGATTCTGGGGTATATGAATTCACTTTAGGCATTGGAAAAGTTATTCAGGGATGGGATGAGGGGATTTCATATATGAACGAAGGAGGAAAGGCCACTCTATTAATTCCTTCCAGTCTAGGCTATAAAGCCACTGGCAGTATTAGTGGTAGTATTCCAGGCTACACCCCGCTCCTTTTTGAAGTGGAATTAATTGATGTCAATTGATGTTAATCATACACTTTTTGTCGCAGTTATAGTGCTTTAATGAAAACAGGAACATTATATTTGATTCCAAGCCTGCTTGATGAAACGTCTCCAGAAGGTGTACTGCCTCTTGAGGTTATCAATAAAACCAGGGCTCTCCGTAATTTCATTGTTGAAAATGAGCGCACATCCAGGCGATTTCTTATCAGGTTGGGTATGAAGGAGTTTCTGGATGAGATTCATTTTGAGTTGTTGAATAAGCACACCAAACCCGAAGATCTTGAATACTTAGTTAGCCCACTAAGAAAAGGTATTTCTGTTGGTTTGATCTCAGAGGCCGGTTGTCCGGGAATTGCCGATCCGGGGGCTGATGTTGTTGCCATAGCCCACAGGAATGATATCAGAGTGGTTCCATTTACCGGACCATCATCCATTTTATTGGCCTTAATGGCTTCAGGATTGAATGGTCAGAGGTTTGCTTTCCATGGTTATTTACCCCAAAAGTCTGGAGAACGAATCAGGAAGATCCGGCAGCTTGAAGAGCAATCCAGAAAAGAAAGTATTAGTCAGATATTTATTGAAACACCTTATCGGAATCACCAGCTTTTTGCTGATCTGAAATCATCCCTAAACCCATCCACCAGCTTGTGCTTAGCAATAAGTTTAACTGGGCCTGAGGAAAGAGTGATTACAAAAACTATTGCTGAATGGAAAAAAATAACGATAGAATTTCAAAAGCAACCGGCAGTGTTTCTGTTTCTTAGCTAAATATCTTGTATTTAGATATCCCCCATTTTTGAAAGCGGTAGGAAAGAGATGTTCCCAAAACGCCAAAGCCATATTTTACGCTTTTGGAGAAGTTGATAGATGAAGCTTCCTCGAAGTATTTGGTTGGGCATGTGATTTCTGCAATATCGAAACCGGCATAAAAAATTTGCGCCAGCATCTGATTATCGAAAACAAAATCATTGGAGTTGGCTTCAAAATTGATTTTTCGTAACACATCAGAAGAAAAAGCCCTGTAACCTGTATGGTATTCTGATAATTTTTGTTTCATCAGGATATTCTGAAAAAGGGTTAAGAATCTGTTGGCCATATAGCGCCAGATCGGCATGCCTCCTGTTAAAGCTCCTTTCCCCAGGATTCTTGATCCCAGAACCACCGGATAAACATCCGCTGCAATCAGATGGGCCATGGCCGGTATCAGCTTTGGTGTGTATTGATAATCAGGATGAAGCATAATAACTATGTCGGCCTTGAGTTTAAGTGCTGTGTTATAGCAGGTTTTTTGATTTCCTCCGTATCCCAGGTTTCGCTCATGTCTGATTATGTGATGAATACCGAGCTTCTCAGCAATCCGGATGGTGCTGTCATTGCTGTTGTCGTCTACCAGTATGACCTCATCAACAATATCCATAGGTATTTCGCGGTAAGTCTGTTCCAAGGTTCTCTCTGCATTGTAGGCTGGCAAAACCACAACTATCTTTTTCCCGGAGATCATAAAAATTGCTTTAGGTGAAAGGTATTATTTCTTTAAAGACTAATATAAAAAATGTAAATTCGGATCAAATATAATTGACTTTAAATCTTTTTTAGAATAGATAATATTAAATCTTTTAACATAATCATCTAATACCCTTATTTATCATGACTTTAATTGAAAAAATACTGGCGAATCATAGCAAGCAGGATGTTGTTAAGCCAGGAGAAATTGTTGATGTTAGTGTGGATGTTCGAGTTGCAAGAGACTTTGGAGGAGCAAATGTTGTTAAAAACATGAAGGATTATGGATTAAGCATTGATGATGTTTCAAAGACCTTCTTTACCTTTGATTGCAATCCTACGGGTTCTGATCAGAAATATGCTGTTAATCAGCACAAGTGCAGACTTTATGCACGGGAAAATGGCATTAAGGTATATGATATCGACAATGGTATTGGAACCCATACTCTTATTCATGAGGGCTTGTCCTATTCGGGATCGACGGCTGTTACTACTGATTCACACGCGAATATTCTTGGCGCAGTTGGGGCTTTTGGACAAGGCATGGGAGATAAGGATATTGCTGCGTCCTGGGCCAACGGTAAGGTATGGTTTAAGGTTCCGGAGTCGGTTAAGATTACTTTGCAAGGAAAGCGTCCTGAGGGCCTTTCAGCCAAGGATATTGTATTGAATCTTCTTTCTCATTTTGGGGCGAACAGTCTGCTGGGCTATTCTGTAGAGTTTTATGGAGAAGAGGTAGAAGAATTGAGCTTGGATGAGCGTATTACGATAGCCTCTATGGGTACTGAGATGGGAGCAATAACTCTTCTTTTCACTCCAAATGAGGAAGTTATGTCATATAGCTCTAAAAGGGCAGGCAGGGAGTTGGAGCTTATTAAAGCTGATAAAGATGCGAAATATGCACAGGAGTTTGAACTGGATATATCAGGATTTATTCCAAGAGTTTCAAGGCCTGGTGCCCCACATGATACTGTTCCTGTAACAGAGGTTGAAGGGACCAAGATTGACTCGGCTTTTATTGGCAGTTGTACCAACGGGCGGTTTGAGGATCTGGCTGTGGCTGCGGCTGTTTTATACGATAGGAGAGTAGCCCCTGGAGTTGTGTTAAAGATAGTCCCGTCTACTGATGAGATTTGGCAGCAATGTCTTGATGAAGGACTCGTGGGTATATTTAAAGATGCGGGTGTTTTGTTGTCCAATGCCGGTTGTGCAGGATGTGCAGCAGGGCAGGTTGGACAGAATGGCCCGGGAGAGGTTACTATTAGTTCAGGTAACCGTAATTTTCCCGGCAAGCAGGGCAAAGGAGAGGTGTATCTTGCCAGTCCGGCCATAGTAGCAGCGTCTGCTGTTGCAGGCTATATAACAACGCCGGCCAACATACCGGATTCACCTGCAGAGTTTGAGATCGGGTTTAGTGGGCGCTCAACTGAGGAAGCAGAAAAGGTCAATAAAAGTAGAGAATTGGCGGAATTAAATGCGATTGAGTTTGAGGGGCGTGTATGGTTTATTGAAGAAGATAATATCGATACAGATATGATTTTCCATAACCGTTACCTGGCGATTACCGATATAGATGAGATGGGGCAATATACTTTTGATAACCTTGAGGGATATAAAGATTTTGCAAAAAAAGCCAAGCAGGGCGATATCGTTATGGTTGGGAAAAATTTTGGAAGCGGCTCTTCAAGACAGCAGGCAGTAGATTGTTTTAAGGCACTTGGTATAAGCTGTGTCCTCGCTGAAAGTTTCGGTGCTATTTATGAAAGAAATGCTATTAATGCAGCTTTTCCAATCATGCTTTACACGAAAGGGGAGGATTTCGATATTAAGGATGGTGACACCATCAAAGTGAATCTCAGAGAAGGAACAATTGTAAACCTCAAGTCGGGTAATTCCATTGAGGCAAAACCATTTTCCGAAGTACAACTAGAAATATATAAAAACGGAGGCCTGTTTTAATTGGTTCCCCCTTTACCTTTTAAGGAAAGGGGGCCAGGGGGATAGGTGAAATAAGTATAACAATGGGAAGAACTTTTGTAGAAAAAATATTTGATGCTCCTGTAGGAAGCATAGTTTTTAGCACTCCTGATATAGTGCTGACTCACGATAATACAGCTAGTATATTCAAAACCTTTGAGAAGATGGGAGGTGATAAAGTTGCCAAACCTGATCAGATGCTGGTTGTACTTGATCATAATGCTCCACCAACATCTGCTAAGCTGGCTAATCAGTACCAGGCGATCAGAAATATTGTTAAGGATCAGGGGACATTCAGT
>CAYXQX010000118.1:7127-9360 GCA_964467485.1 uncultured Porphyromonadaceae bacterium
ATCAGGGGATCAAGAAGTTTTATGATGCCGGTAAAGGAATATGTCATCAGATAATGTCCTATCATGCAAAGCCGGGGATGGTTATTGTTGGGAGTGATTCCCATACATGCACAGCAGGGGCTTTTAATGCTTTTGCAGCAGGCATAGACCGGACTGAGTCGGCAGGGTTATGGAAGAAGGGAGAGACTTGGTTTAGAGTTCCTGAAACCTTAAAGATCACTCTGGAAGGAAGTCTTCCTGATGGTGTGTTTGCCAAAGATTTATCTCTCTATATCATTGGGAAAATTGGCTCGGCAGGCGCAAACTATATGTCTATTGAATACCATGGCTCTGGTATTGAAAGTTTAAATATTTCTGAAAGGATGACTCTGGCTAATCTTGCTTCAGAGATGGGGGCAAAAAATGCTGTTTTTCCTCCAGACGAAGTATTGAAAGAGTTTTTTGATGAAGAGGTGGAAGGGGTCTGGTCGGATAGCGATGCGAAATATTCCATGGAGATGAATATCAAGCTGAATGAGATATGCCCCTTGGTGGCAGCTCCACATCATGTTGATAATGTGAAGGCATTGTCTGAGGTTGCAGGTACAGAAGTGCAGCAAGGCCTGATAGGGACTTGTACAAATGGCCGCTTAGAAGACCTGAGGATTGCGGCTAAATATCTCAATGGCAAGAAAGTTAATCCGGGGTTTCAGCTTCTTGTGATACCCGCATCAGTTCTGATTTATCAGCAGGCTATGAAGGAGGGACTTATCAATAAGTTGATAGAATCCGGTGCAACAATATTGAGCTCCTCATGTGGGCCTTGTTTGGGTACTGGTCAGGGCATACCGGCTGATGATGTAACTGTGATATCCACTGCCAACAGAAATTTCAAAGGCAGGATGGGTAATCCTAATTCCAGAATTTTCCTGGCTTCTCCTGCTACTGTTGCTGTATCGGCTATTGAAGGTAAAATTACTGATCCAAGGGAAGTTGCAGGTTCGGAAATTTTCGAAAGCAGTCGACCGGAAAGTGCTGTTCCTGAGATAAATGAAGGAGAGAGCAGGAAGAGTGAAGGAGTATGGAATTACGCTGATTTGCATAATTTAAACACCGACCAGATGTTTGCCGGAAACCTTACTTACTCTGTTTTAAGCTCTGATGGAGAGGCGATAATGCCTCATCTTTTTGCTGGCTGTGACCCTTCATTTAGTCGGAATGTTAAGGCCGGCGATATTGTAATAGGAGGGGCTAATTTTGGTTGTGGAAGTTCGAGGGAGCATCCATCAGTTGGCCTTGCCTATGCTGGTGTGAAAGCTGTAATTGTTAAGTCCACCAACCGGATATTTTACCGGTCGGCAATAAACCAGGGCCTTCCGCTTATTGTTCACCCCGAGATAGTGGAGGAATTCAAGCAGGGCGACAAGCTTGAGATAAACCTGGCCAAGGGCGAGATCACGCTCAATGATAAGGTCTTTAAGTTTGAGCCGCTGCCTCCAAAGCTCATGGAGATTCTTGATAAGAAAGGCTTGGTTAATTGGATCAAGGGGGAGAGCTGATAATATCCACCAGCTTCAGCTGGTGGATAATAGGGGTTTTAGGCCAAAGTTAATTTTTGTTATTTTTGTAGATCAATTTATATCCTGATGTTAAACAAAGCTATTAAGCTCGTGCTTTTTTCTCTTCTCCTGATTTGCTGTATTGGCGTTGGTCAATCTCAGGAAACAGAAAGAGTGCTTGTTTACAGAGTTCAGTTTGCAGCCAGCAAGACTTTCATCCAGCCCTCATATTTTCAAAAGAAATTCAATCTTGAAGATTCGGTAAAGTATTTTGAGAAGGATGATTTTTACAAGTACTATGTTGGTGACTTTGATACTAAAGGTGAGGCTGTTGCATATTACCATAAGACTAATGACGTAGGGTATGTTATTTCTGTGGTTGTCGACAAAGTTATTGAGTTGCAGCAGGATTCTGTTCAGGCTGTAAGCCATGAAGACAGCTCCTTGATGGAGGTTGAGAAGCCAGGCGCAACTAGCTCATCAGTTAAGCAAGAGGAAGGGGATATTAAGGAAGCAGGTTTGACCGGCTTGCAGATTATACTACTCATTTGTGCCATTTCTTTTCTCCTGGTTTTATTGATTATTTGGTTCGTGTCAAAAAGAAAGAGGAATAAATCTAATATTGATATTTCTGATTTTAAGGAGGAGATTGATATTGATGAAGAAGTTGATAAGTTTGAAGTTGAGCCTGAAGT
>CAYXQX010000119.1:0-1043 GCA_964467485.1 uncultured Porphyromonadaceae bacterium
ATCCCGACGGACATAAGGATAAAGACTTCATGGAATTTATCAACCCCGATAGCCTGACAATACTTAGCAACTGCAAGATAGAGCCGTCGCTCGGCTCTGCTCACTACCCCGATCACTTCCAGTTTCAACGCCTCGGCTATTTCAATTGCGACAAAGACAGTAACGGAGTTAAGATAGTGTTTAACAGAACTGTCGGCCTAAGAGATACGTGGAATAAAAAATAATCGTACGGACGGGGGCCTTGTGCCCGTCCCTACTTCACAGGCACTTCCATCTCCAGCCACTTGCTCAACAGATCGTATATCTCCTGCTTCTCCTTTTCCGGAAAGGCCGTGATGTGGGATCCATGGTAGCCCTTAGGTTGTATCATAACCTTTGCATCAGCCGGGCCGGTGATTTCGGTTACGCCGGTGGCTGTCCAGGTATCATATTCCCCATAGATATAAAGCATATGATCACCTTTATTCTGTACAAAGTCATGCATGAACTCGAGGGTCTTTGGATTGAACGTAGTATCCATTCCATATGGCGTCATAGTGAAATCCCAGGTAATCGGCTTTGTGTCATCCAGATACTTCTTATATGGCTTAACCTTATAACCATAATAACCCATTTCATTCATAGCCTGATAATAGTGAGGGAGGTAATTAACAATCCCCGGCTCACTGAAGAAGAACAAGGCGTTTACGGTGTTGAAAGGCTTGAGCAATTCCTCAATACTTGCTTTCTTGCCAGGCAAGTTAAGTGGCTTAATCTGCCCATACTGCCACATAGCAAATGGAAACTCAAGAACAGCCAGATCGAATCCCCTGTCGATACCCATGGTGAAATTCCAATTTCTCTCCTTGGCCAGCTCTTCAATCTCAGGCATCAATTTGTCCTTATTCTTGAATAGGGCAATCTGGTATTTATAAACCTTTTCTCTCTCCTTTTTTGTTCCAACATTATCAAGGAATTCGAAGATCCTTGGATCAACTTTACTAGTATTCAACGGTGCAACATAAGGGATTGCAACATCAATATCATCAGGATAATAAGCCTTA
>CAYXQX010000119.1:1053-9293 GCA_964467485.1 uncultured Porphyromonadaceae bacterium
ACATCCTCGCTGTTTGCCCGTCTTTACTATGACCAGTGCTCACCCATTTTCCCTGATATAAATCGTCAAGGGCATCAACAATACAGTGATCGTCGCTGGCGGCCTGCCAGGTTGTAAGATATTCCCAATCGAATGGATCAGGTGCTGACTCACCAAAATACCTGTGTTCAACCCTTATCAAATTTGCGTTTAGCAAACCGGCTGGTTCCGCAAAACCCAGACCAGCTGCAGTATATCCTGATGTTGACATCACCATCGGTCTGTCGAAACCTATGTGCCCGATAAACATCCTTTGGGTAAATTTCTGACCATCAGGATTATTATGGTCAACAGGCTGAGTAAACATTATTTTATATCCCTCTGAAAACCTGTAATTAAGATTCTCGATCGGTGTAATCTCCAGGCCTTCAATCTGCTGAAGCTTTTCGAGTAATTCAGTTTTCTTCTCCTGAGCAGATAGAGAAATAAAACTCAGGCTTACAAGTACGAGGCTAAATAGTAATTTTCTTTTCATCTTAATCTAATTTTGAAGTCATTTCCAAAACGAGTCGCCCTCCCTTAACAATTTCACTGTGTTTCAGATAGAACCTGTCCAAAGGCTGGCCGTTTAGTGTTGCGGATTTTATGTAAATATTCTCTTTTGAATTATTTATAGTCTCGATAGTAAATTTTCCTCCTTCATAATAATCAGGATTTAAATCAATATCAATCTTGTCAAATATTGGACTTCCAATTTGATATACCGGATCCGACGTTGTTCCTCCGTCAAGTTGGAACAAGCCGATTTTCATGAGTACAGCAAGTGCTCCCATCTGCCCCTGATCCTCATCTCCATTATAACCATCATAGGGAGAAACCTTGGTATAAACCGAATCGACAACTGCTCTGGACCATTTCTGTGTGAGGTAGGGTGCACCCACAACATTAAAGATAAATGCGGTTTGCATCGAAGGCTGATTTCCGTAATTTATTGGGATGCGACTTAGCTTCTTCTGTGTTTCTTTATCATGTGATTTTCCTGATGTAAACCCCAGTATTGAAGCTTCCTCAAAAGCAGAATTAAGTCGCATAATCAGGCTGTCCTTACCACCCATCAATTTTGCCAGTCCATCATAATCATGAGGAACAAACCATGTAGCCTGAGCCGCGTTTGACTCAACAAAGCCATTATTGTATTCAAAAGGATCGAACTTTCCCTTATAATTTCCACGGCGATTACGAGGCCTCATATAACCGGATTTTGGATCATACAAGGTCTTATAGTTTTCTGATCTTAGGAGGAAATAATCATAATCCTCATCTTTACCCAACTCCTGTGCAAGCTGGGCCAGAGTCCAGTCCTGATAGGCATACTCTAATGTCTGGCCTGCTCCATCAATATGATAGGCCCTGATCTTCCGCGTGAAGGGATAGGGTGCATAGCCAAGCTTGATATAATTCTCCAGGCCCCCTCCTACTTCAGTCCCATGCTCATAACCGGCCTTGGACATCATACCTCCGGGCATATGGTTCTTCCTGAGCCCCTCATATGCCAGATCTATATCAAAATCCCTTATCCCTTTCATATATGCGCTAACAATAAAAGGAGTTGAAGATGCCCCGGTCATAACATAGGTATAATTCCCTCCTGATGGCCCCCTGGGAATGAGTCCACCGTCCTTGTAATACCTTAATAATGAATTGCAAAAGGCTGAAGTAATCTCCGGATATGCCAGATGCCAAAGGGTGTTCAGTGTCCATTGAGCTCCCCAGAATGAATCGGAGTTATACTGATCAAACAGAGGTGCCCCATTCTCATTTTTAGGGGTTTTCCTGATTCTTCTCCAACGACCGGTATAATCCGGATATTTCCCGTTTACATCACTGATCTTCCTCCTCCCCAAAAGAGAGTGCCATAAATCAGAATAAAAACGCACATGATCATTTTGGGTTCCGCCACTTATCCTGATACGACTGAGTAAATCGTTCCATTCATTCTTTGATTCAACAACAACAGCATCGAAATCCCAGTCGGGAATTTCCGTTCTCATATTTAGCTCTGCCTGTTTCACACTCACGTATGATATTCCAACCTTCATCAAAAGAGGCTGGCCCGCATATTCGGGAAAACTGATGAGAGCTCCTGCATTATTGCCCTTGGTGCGTTTGGTTTCCGACTTTGATCGTAAGCCTGCCCACACATCCATCTGCTCAATTGGGGTGTCAAACTCGATATAAAAGTATAGTTTAACATTCTTAGGCCTTCTCAGTGTACCGGCATTCACCACATGCCCCTTAAGAGAATAAGTATCCTCTTGTACAATCTTCCCTTTGATCATTTTTGATGGGCCCAATTCTACGCCAAGGTTTATCAATACTTTTGGCAGGCCCCCTGTTGTATAATTATATCGATGGAACCCGGCCCTGGCCGTTGAGGTGAGCTCAGCTTTTATACCATATCTCAGCAGTTCAACTTTGTGATATCCGGGACTTACCACTTCATCATCATGGGAGAAAGCTGAATAATAATCTTTTTTTAAGGCATTAACCTTTAGATCACTTACAACAGGCATAATCGACAAACCGGCTAATTGCCAGGCATGGACATGAGAAAAACCCTTGATCTCCTCTGTATCGTAAACATAACCACTGCCCCATGCCCCCTTAATTTCAGTATCGGGATAAAGGTTTACCAAGCCAAATGGACGACTTGCTGAACTGAAATAAATCCACCGCGAATTAGCAGCATCAAGCTGAGGATAAACCAAATCAACAGGTTTCTGGGAAAACCCTGAAGAAAGACAAAAGACCAAAAGTATTGTAGAGACGCAATACCTTGCGTCTGTAAGGAACATTATTATTCTATTCTTTTCCATACCGATTAAACGTCAACCCAGCTTATCAATTGCCTTATGAATGCGTCTTACAGTTTCTTCACTGCCCAGGACCTCCATAATATCAAAAACACCAGGTCCTTTTGGGGCACCAACCAGTGCCAGCCTCAATGGATTCATCACCATCCCCAAACCAATCTCTTCCTTAGCGGCCCATTCTTTAATCCTGATCTCCAATTTCTCAGCACTGAAATCCCCTGAATCACTCTGAATCAACAGTATCACTTTCTCCATCCTCTCCTTCGTTCCTTCTTTCCATCCCTTCTTAGCCATTTTAGCATCGTATTCAGATGGTGCCTCGAAAAAGAAATAAGCCTGATCCCAAAAATCAGTCAATAAATTCATTCTATCCTTCACAAGTCCCAAGACATTGTCCTTTTTTTCCTGATCTACCGACCTGCCCATCCATCGATCAACCAGGATGGATAATTCATTTACTGGCGCTTGTTGTATATAGTGATGGTTCAAATTTCGTGATTTCTCCGGGTCAAAACGACTACCCGACTTCCCAACTCTCTCCAGGCTAAATACATTGATCAGTTCTTCCATTGAAAATATTTCCTGTTCCGTTCCCGGGTTCCAACCCAATAAAACCAGCATATTGATGAAAGCCTCTGGTAAGTAACCTGATTCACGATATCCAGAAGACAATTCCTCTGTTCCCGGTTTTTTATACTCAATTGGAAATACCGGAAAGCCAAGCTTATCACCATCTCTTTTGCTAAGTTTACCACTTCCGGTAGGCTTAAGGATTAATGGTAGATGAGCAAATTGCGGCATTGTGTCCGCCCATCCTAAAGCTTTATACAGCATAAAATGAAGAGGCAAAGATGGTAGCCACTCTTCTCCACGGATCACATGAGATATTTCCATAAGATGATCATCTACCACATTAGCCAAATGATAAGTAGGAAGACCATCCGACTTAAACAATACCTTATCATCCAAAGTGCTGGAATTCACATGAACCTCGCCCCTTATCAGATCCTGCATTACAATGTCATTATTCTCAGGGAATTTAAACCTTATTACGTAGGGCTCTCCAGAATCTAATAATCCTTTCACTTCTTTCTCCGCCAATGACAGTGAATTCCTAAGCCCTAACCTTGTTGAGCTGTCATAAGAAAAATTCCCTGCATTTTTTCTTGCTTCGTCCAGCTCTGCCGGCGTATCAAAAGCATAATAAGCCCAACCAGAATTTACTAGTTTATCGGCATACCTGACATAAATATCCTTTCTTTCTGATTGGCGATATGGGCCAAAAGACCCTCCTTCACGTATACCTTCATCAATTTCTATCCCACACCATTTAAGAGATTCCATAATGTACTCTTCTGCCCCGGGAACAAATCTGTTTTGGTCAGTATCCTCTATTCGGAGAATCATAGTCCCCTTGTTTTTTCTGGCAAACAGATAATTAAAAAGGGCTGTCCTAATGCCTCCCATATGCAGAGGGCCTGTTGGTGATGGAGCAAATCTGACTCGGCAATTCATAATGGATAATTTTAGTCTGTAAATTTAAAAAAAAAAGCCCCTTTCCTGATGACAGGTAAAGGGGCTTTGGAAAATAGTATAAAATATTGTTCTAGTTATTCAGGGCAAAGCGAACAAAACTGTTAACAGTAAGATCTTTATTCGACTGCTTTAAATAATCTCCAACTGAGGTCTTATTATCCTTAATGAACATTTGGTACAGTAAAGTATTCTCTTTAAAGAACTTATTCAGTTTTCCCTGAGCGATTTTATCAATTATAGCTTCTGGTTTTCCTTCCTGAAGAGCAATTTCACGTCCAATCTCTAATTCCTTATCTATCACTTCCTGTGGGACATTGGTTTTATCAACAGAAACAGGAGCCATTGCTGCAACCTGCATAGCCACATCTTTCGCTACCTGTAAATCAACATCTCCTTGGTTAAGAGCAACAATAGTAGCCAGCTTATTACCTGGGTGGATATAAGGAATTACATAAGGGCTTTCCTCTTTAGAATAGAAAGAAAGTTCGATTTTCTCACCAATTACACCTGATTGAGTTATTATCTCATCACCAATCTTAACACCATTGATAGGAAGTTCCTTCAGAGCATCAAGGTCAGCAGGCATACTTTTGAGAGCAAGCTCTGCTATTGAATAAGCAAATTTTATGAAATCTTCATTTTTAGCTACGAAATCTGTTTCGCAATTCAGAACTACCAAAACTCCTTTTGTATGCTGTTCGTTAGTAATGGCAATAACTGCACCTTCAGTTGCTTCTCTTTCAGCGCGCTTATTTGCAATTTTCTGTCCTTTTTTTCTGAGAATATCTATTGCCTTTTCGAAATCACCATTGGTTTCACTTAGGGCATTTTTACAATCGAGCATGCCGGCACCTGTCATTTTACGAAGTTTTGCCACATCGACTGCTTTAATATCGGCCATGATTATTGTTAATTAATTGGTTATTAATCTTATGGATTATTATAAATTACTGACAAATGAGCGTTTAATCTCCTTATTCAGCAGATTCTTCTTTAGGGGCTCTATGAGCACCTTCTTTTCTAGCTGAAGACCTCCTTGAAGAACTTTTTTCACCCTTTTCAGAATCCTTTGCGGCAGCCTTTTTTGGCTTTTGCTCAGCTTCTTTTTCTTTCTCTACTTTTCTCTCACTTAAACCTTGCTCAATTGCCTGGCACATGAGTTCTGTAATAAGATTAATAGATTTTGAAGCATCGTCATTAGCTGGAATAACAAAATCGATAACATTAGGATCAGAATTTGTATCAACCATTCCAATAACAGGAATATTTAATTTACGGGCTTCATTTACAGCAATGTATTCTTTGGAAACATCAACTATAAAAAGTGCAGCTGGAAGGCGAGTCAGATCCCTGATACTTCCAAGCAGCTTTTCAAGCTTCGCTCTTTGGCGGCTAACTTGCAGACGTTCACGCTTCGACATGTGGTTGAAGGTTCCATCTGTTGACATCTTATCAATCGTAGCCATTTTCTTGATGGCTTTACGAACGGTAGGGAAATTAGTTAACATACCACCAGACCAACGTTCAGTAACATATGGCATTCCAGTAGCTTTCACTCTTTCCGAAACAATGTCTTTAGCTTGTTTTTTTGTAGCAACAAACAGGATCTTACGACCTGATTTTGCTATACTCTTGAGGGCGTCAGCTGCTTCATCTACTTTGGCAACTGTTTTGTGGAGGTCAATAATGTGGATACCATTACGCTCCATAAAAATGAATGGAGCCATGTTAGGGTTCCATTTACGCTTCAAGTGCCCAAAATGGACACCTGCATCCAGTAATTCATTAAAACTTGTTCTTGGCATAATCTTTAGCTTACCTTCTGTTTTGGCAACCTACAGGTAGCCCTTTATTGGAGTCCTGCAAGTTTAGATCCTAAACTAGATTTAAAAAATAATTTGTTTAACGTTTGGAGAATTGGAAACGCTTACGCGCTTTAGGCCGACCTGGCTTTTTCCTTTCAACAACCCTGGGGTCTCTGGTCATGAAACCATTTGCACGCAACACTGCTTTTGATTCAGGATCAATTTTAACAAGTGCACGTGCAATAGCCAGCCTAAGTGCCTCTGCCTGACCCTTAATACCACCACCGTCAAGATTGACGCGAATGTCGTATTTGTCAGACACTTCCAGGAGGTCAAGGGGTTGCTTCACAATATACTGAAGTTGACCAGCAGGAAAATAATCGGTATAATCCTTCTTATTTACTGTGATCTGCCCTTTGCCTTCGTTGAGAAAAATCCTAGCGACAGCTGCTTTCCTTCTTCCAATGGCATTTACTACTTCCATGTTCTTTATTTAATATTAAAGTTGACTTCTTTTGGTTTCTGAGCTTCGTGCGGATGTTCTGGGCCGGCGTAAACGAAAAGATTCGTAAACAATACCCTGCCTAACCTGCTTTTTGGAAGCATACCTCTTACAGCATGCTCAACCAAACTTGTAGGATTCTTATTAAACATCTGCTCCGGAGTTGTTTCACGCTGACCACCTGGATAACCAGAGTGAGAGAAATGAACACGATCGGTCATTTTCTTACCTGTCAGTCGAACTTTCTCGGCGTTAATAACAATAACGTTATCTCCACAGTCAACGTGCGGAGTATAATTCGGCTTCCTTTTCCCACGAAGCAACATGGCAATCTCACTTGAGAGGCGGCCCAAAGTTGCATTAGTGGCATCAACGATAACCCATTCCTTGGTTACCGTCACTTTATTTGCCGAAATGGTTTTGTAGCTTAATGTGTCCACTGTAACCAGTTTTCAATAGTTAGTAATTCCCTGATATTTAAGGCAAACCTATGCCTTTATCAAATTGGAGTGCAAAAATACAATTAATTTTTTATATCCCAAGCGTATCTTAGAGTATTTTGTTGATAATCTTGTTGGAAAGAAAGGTCTTGCCTGTTAAAAAAGACTTCAGTCGACAGTAATCGATATTCGATCGAAGATATTGCGGGCAATTTTTAATGCCTCACATCCTTGCTCCAAACTGGAAACACATAATATATTGTTAGTAATGCTTTGAATGAAAGAGAGACATTCTAAGGTTATAAACTCAGGATCATTCTCACCCAAACTAACAACAGGAAACCCTTCGGAAGGCCAGATGGTACTGATTGTAGTCTGATCGGTACAACCAGGTTTCGGGAATGTCTCAACCCTCACAGTACCACCCTGCAGATCTGCACTAAAAATACTCTGACGCTGAAAAACCGCCATCTTAATACCATTACCTGTGTTGAACGGATCAATCCGCAGACTTGCAGCTGCCCCATTATTAAACTCCATCCTCACATTGAGGATTGGTGGAGAACCATCACAGATGTATGCAGCATGCGACTGAAATTTCTTGAGTGAATCCGGCACCAGGGAAATACACATTTCAATATCTGTTAAAAGAGCATGAAATAAAGTATGGCTGTAATCACCCTGAGAAAAACCTATATGATGCTGTAAGTCTATGTATTGTGGCTGATGAACCTCCTTTTTCATCGACCTGAAAGCCGGATTATAGTGCTCGTGATGGCCCACCTGCACCTGTACTCTTGCTTCGTTGGCAAGCTCCACCAGCTCACAAGCTTCATCAGGAAAACGGCTTACAGGAAAACCAAACAGAACATGACGGGATAACTTCACAGCCTGAATTGCACATTCAAGCACTCCTGCCTCCATAGTGGGTATCCAGATTAAATCAGAATCCAGAAATACCTCAGAAACAACCATGGCAACAGAATTGTCCTCATAAAAACTACCTGCAATTCTAAAATCAATAGAATAGACGAAACCTGATAGATTCTCACACCAAATGGGCTCTTTTGTTAAAATTCCAATTGAAAACATAACTCTCGAATAC
>CAYXQX010000120.1:0-9179 GCA_964467485.1 uncultured Porphyromonadaceae bacterium
CAATAGTTCCACGTTCCTTTTCACTCACAATGTTTAGTGCCGGCAAAAAACCACACACCATGGCAAGAATCATTATCAGGATTGCCGGAATCATATAAACCTCATATAACAAACGTGGATTGTACTTGAATACAGGAGATATTTGGAGGAATGGAGCTTTTAGCTTTCCATGGTCCCCCATAAAATCGGTTCTGATATCATCACTAAAAGCATTAATAATATTCATCAAATAGGCTGTACCAAGGCCTCCTTTATTTCCATTTACGGCATTAGCTGAAACCATGAGGTTTGCACTTTGCTCTTTAACCATGTCCCGCTCAAAGTTTGAAGGGATCTCTAATATTACATCCACACTGCGGTCTTCAACCTTAGTAAGTGCCTGATTGTAATTGGCTGAAACATCAGAAATCTTAAAATAGCCTGAAGCTTGAATATCCTGAATCAAAGCAGAGGAAAAGGGGCTTTTATCGTTATCAATCACGCTTAGATAAATATTTTCCACTTCAAAATTCGCCACCATAGGAAAAATGGTCAGGGCAATTAACGGAAACATAATTACCAGACCTGGCAGAAAGGTATTCCTTTTAAATTGCTTGAATTCTTTTTCTAATAGAAATCGTAACATCTTACTCCAATCTTGTTTTAAATTTTTTCAAGCTCAGTCCAATTAAGAATACGGCCATAAACGACAATACTATTAATTCCTTGAAAATGGCTGAGACACCCAATCCTTGTATCATAACCGCACGCATGGCAGAAATGTACCATTTTGCGGGTATTATTTGTGCTAGATATTGCAATAACAGAGGCATGTTTTCAATGGGGAACATTAAGCCCGACAATAGGATTACCGGCAGCATCAGCCCCATTACCGATAGTAGTAAGGCAACCAATTGGGTTTCGACAACTGTAGAAATAAGCAAGCCCAAGGCCAGGGAAACAAAAATAAATAGCATGGTAAGTAAAATGAGTAAAAACAAACTACCCACAATCGGAACTTGCAGCACGTACACCGCCAGCAATAAGACGTTGGCTAAGTTTACCATTGAAATAACAAAATATGGTACCACTTTCGACAAAACAATCATCAGTGGCGGCATAGGAGACACCAAAATAACCTCCATGGTTCCAAGTTCCTTTTCTCTGGTCATGGACACGGAAGTTATCATAGCACAAATTAGCATCAGCACCATTCCAATAACTCCTGGAACGATATTGAATGCGCTCTTCATGGTGGGATTATACAATAGCTTTACCTCTGTTTTTATTTGATAAGGAAAACCTTCGATGTTAAGGATCTCTTGTTGATAATCCATAATAATGCTAGTAGCATACTGAGTTAAAGTAGCCGCGGTATTTGGGTCTGTTCCATCAGTAATAATTTGAACCTGAGCCTCTCCGGTATGCAGCATGTTTTCGTAAAATCGCTCACTAAAAACCAGGACTAATCCAACTTTTCCTTCTTTGAAAACAGTTTCTATTTGTTCGGGTGTTTTTAAATATTCCGTAATGACAAAGTATTCATTGGTTCCCAGCTTGTTGATTATCCCTTGCGTTGCCACATCCACAGAAGGATCGTATATGGCCACTTTAGTATTTTGTATTTCTGTTGATATGCCAAAGCCAAACAAGATAATCATCGCAATGGGCAGTACCAAAAGCATTATCATCGTCCACCTATCCCTTAAGATATGATAAAACTCCTTTTGTGTGAAGGTTAAAAATTGTCTCATAATCTCATTAGCTTCGTTCAGCTTTTCGGGCTAGTTTATGAAATACTTCATCCATATTTTGGGCTTCAAACTGCTTCTTCAGATTAGCAGGTGTGTCCAAGGCATCGATACGCCCGTCAACCATAATAGATACTCTATTGCAGTATTCAGCTTCATCCATATAATGTGTGGTAACAAATACTGTAATTCCCCGGTCGGCTGCATCATAAATGAGTTCCCAAAACTGTCTGCGTGCGGCCGGATCTACTCCACCTGTTGGTTCATCAAGAAAAACAATTTTCGGATTATGAAATATAGCGGTTGAGAAGGCTAATTTCTGTTTCCACCCTAAAGGCAATGCTTTCACCAAGGTGTTTTTATTTTCATATATTCCCAACTGGTGTAATAAGGCATCAATTTTAGGCTCAATATCTTTCGATTTCATACCATAAATTCCTCCATACAAACGAAGGTTTTCCCATACTTTCAAATCCTCATATAGAGCAAATTTCTGGCTCATGTAGCCTATATTTTTTTTCACTTGTTCGGCCTGTTTCTTTATATCATATCCTGCAACCGATCCGCTACCAGAGCTCGGTGAACTGAGTCCGCATAACATTCTCATGGCAGTTGTTTTGCCTGCACCATTAGCTCCCAGGAAGCCAAATATTTCTCCTTGTTCAACCTCAAATGAAATATGATCAACTGCGGTGAAACTGCCGAAGATCTTTGTTAGATTATTTGCCCGGATAACTTTCATTCTGCATTTTGTTTAAGGGCCAATTCCATAAAGCAATCTTCAATACTGGCCTTAATTACCTTTATATCAATGTTTTCATGTCCTTTATTCAGTAAGAAATCTTGTAGTTTATGCATAGTGAAATCATTCTGAGTATCAACAGTAATGTGATGATTTTCACCGAAGGCAAAGCACGATTTTATATTTTCATGACTACGTAAATCGCGTAACAAACCCAACATCTTATTGCTGCGAACCGACCATAATACATTTTGAAATTCGCCGGTAATATTTTCCGGTGTATCAATTTTCAGGAAAGCTCCATTCTGAATCAACGCAATCCTGTCGCACAAACCGGCTTCATCCATATATGGAGTAGATACCACGATGCTTATTCCTTCTTTTTTAAGTCGGGCAAGCATTTTCCAAAACTCCTTACGAGAAACCGGATCAACGCCCGTAGTGGGTTCGTCGAGAAACAATACCACAGGCTTGTGTATTAAGGCGCAGCTCAGGGCGAGTTTTTGCTTCATTCCACCAGATAGAGCGCCTGCTCTTCGTTTTTTGAATGGTTCAATTTGTTGGTAGATATCTTTCACCAAATGGTAGTTTTCCTCAATAGTTGTTTTAAATATGGCAGCAAAGACTTTTAGATTTTCCTCAACAGTTAAATCCTGATAAAGGGAGAATCTCCCAGGCATATATCCCACCTTTTGCCTTATAGCTTTGAACTCTTTTACCACATCATTTCCGTCAACAAAAGCTTCACCCGAATCGGCCAGAAGCAAGGTGGTTAGTATCCGGAATAAGGTTGTTTTTCCTGCACCATCAGGACCGATCACCCCAAAAATTTCCCCCTTATTTACCTGGAAGGAGATGTCTTTCAGGGCCTGAACCTTGCCGTATGAGCGAGTAATATTTTTTACTATAACTGCTGGCATTAATTTGCAATTTTAAATCCACCGTACATACCAATCTTCAAGTAGCCATCGTTTTTAACGGCAATTTTTACCGCATAAACCAGGTTAGCGCGTTCGTCTTGTGTTTGTATCGTTTTAGGTGTAAACTCGGATTTACTCGAGATCCATGTAATTTTCCCATCGTAGGGCCTATTATCTGATTCTCCAAACTCGCCAAAAACTTTTACGGCTTGTCCTAGTTTTATTTCAGTTAACTGACTGGCAGTTACGTATGCCTTTAGGAACATATTTCCCACATCTGCCACTTTAAACAAGGGTTTTCCTCTGCCAGTAAGTTCTCCCTTCTCGGCATACTTCACCAAAACTGTCCCGTCGATTGGACTATGTATATTACATTTCTTTATCTGGTTGTTTACCTGCTCTATCTGCACATCAATGGCAGCCATTTGGGCATGTACAGAAGAGGTGCTATTAGCTAGCATACTTTTTTGTGAGCGAAGGCGTGCTTTCAATATTTTAATAGCAGCCTCAATATCATCCATCTGCTTTTGCGTAGCCACGTCGCCGGCCAGCAACCTGACTATACGTTCCTTCTCGTGTTCCTGCTTTTCAATCTCCTGTTTTGTAGCTTCTACTTGTGCCGACACATTGGGTAGCGAAGCCAAGGCTACTTTTTTATTAACTATTAGCTTTTGTTTTGTGAAAACCAGATCGGTGCTATCCACATAACCTAGAGCTTTGTCCCTCATGATTATATCACCCTCATTTAGGTTAAAAGCTAATATTTTACCATTGCTTTCGGATGAGACAATTACCTCGGTAGCTTCAAAAACACCAGTAGCATCGCTTAGCAATTCTTCATTATTGCATGAGTACAACAAGGTGGATAGTATGCTTATAAGTACTATATATCTTTTCATGATTTAATAATTTTTCTGGGTTCTGTTTCCGGTTAATATTTGGTACTGATAAACTTTTAATAAATACTGAATTTGATGCATAGTCATGCTTTGCTGCGCCACACTCTCATCATTTACACGGTTGAGCAAAGCCGACATGGTACAGGTCCCATTCTCATATTTTACCTCATAGGCGGTTTTAATACGCTGCTTAAGTTTTAACAGTTCTTTATCTTGTTCTATCTGCTTTTGATAGCGCATTAGATCGACTTTAAACTGTTGTAATTCAAGGTTTGTGTTAAACAAAAAGGTCTCATGCTCGAGAGCTACTTTTTTCAAATCCAGATCAAGCAATTTTTCATTATTGGAATGTTTGTACAAACTGCCTAAACTCCAATTAAGACTCAACCCTCCTACAAGAATATTGTCGAGGCTGGATGCTCCAAAATCAACACCTGGTTGAATAAAGGTACCAAAACCCATTACACCTACCTTAGGATAAAGCATGGCCTTATTAATGTTTCGTTGAGCTTCAACAGATAATCGTTTGTTCTCGTAGGTGTTAAGTTCTGGTCTTTGAATGGAATCAGCCAAAGTGGTTAGGATTTTTTCTGGCATCTCCAAAATTACATTATCCTCAAAGGGCTCACCCATCATGGCAGCCAGCACATTCAAATACGCAGTTCTATTAAATGCTAAATCGGCTTGTTTCTGTTCGATATTAAGTTCTTCAACCTTTATTTCATCAAGATCAGAAAGAAGGGCCGTGCCATTCTCGACTGCTATCTCTACTCTTTTATAATTCCTTTCGAGTGTTGAAAGGAGGATATCCATTTGTTTATGTTGCTCGTCGATCAGTAAAATTCCGAAGTATAGGTTGTTTATTCTATTTTCCAAGGCATAAAGGGTAACATCAAGGTTTGATTTGGCAATTTCACCATTGGCTTCAATGGCTTTTTTCATAGCTTTCGTGATTCCACCGTCCCATATTACCTGATTAAGCTGAACCATTGAAATCATTTTCATATCCAGGCCCGACTCCTCGGTGCCGGGAGCTCCCATGCTGGGCATACCTTCCAGGATACCTCCAATAATACTTACATCAAGCTGAGGCAAATAAGCTTTATTGGCATTTGATAAGTTGTATTCCTGTGTTTGCTCAATAATGTCATACTGCTTAATCATGGGGAAATTCAGGCGTGCTTTTTGATGACATTGTTCGATGGTCAGTTGAGCAAAACTTGTGTGTGAAACAAGGCCAAATAGAAGTAGCCAGGCCACATAACTAATTCTTTTTTTTTTATTCTTCATCTCTTAAATTTTATATCCTGAAAGTGCATTCATCATGAAAGTGAGCACCGACTCTTTCTGTGAAATCAGATAGCTACCAGATTGTTTTTCATCTCCTTCAAATAATAGCTGCTCCAAAATTGGTTTTATAGCCACCGGGAAAATGGTCATAGACAATATATTGATCATGAAATCTTGGGGATGTATGGAGTAACCTTCAGCTTTTAGTTGTTTATCAAGTGGATCAAAGAACTTTTTTGGTTCAATTTTTGCCTTAGCAAATAACACCATTATGCCATCCGGGTTACGGTTTATTTCGTTTAATATAAAGTTGGGTAAAAAGGGATTCTTTTGGAAAACTTCGATATATGTGTTGATGAAGAGCTTTAATTTATTTTCGATATTTACATCTTCATGCATCATTAATCCAAACATGCTCCCAATGCCTCCAATAACCTGAGATAAAATTGCATCAAAAAGCTTCTCCTTTGATCGAAAATAGTAATGTAATAAGGATTTATTAATACCAGCCTTATCTGCAATTTCCTGCATTCGCGCTCCTACCATGCCTTTCTCTATAAAGACCTCACGAGCTGCCTCAATAATCTTATCTTCTGTATGTATTTCCTTTTCAGCCATAACTAATCAAGAGGTTTAATTATTTAGTTTAACCAAATGGTCAGGACAAAACTAAATGAACTTATTTAAAATCCAAAGTATTTAACCAAAAAGTTTGACCACATGGTTAAATGCATAGATTTGTTCGCATAGCTTTGAGCTACGAAAGAGTCAGGAAAGAGCCAGAAAAGAGGTATGCTTACAATTTTGGCAGGTGTGTTCGTGATATTAAGGATCTATAACTCAGCCTTAGGAATGAATACAACAGGTTTGATTTTGGCTTCGCTAATTGAAACTTCAACATCCATCTTATTGGTTACCACGTAGTATCTGGGGTCATCGATAGATGACTCAATAATTTTCTCAAATTCAGGATCGCAAGTAAATATCCAACTTCTCAGAAGGTGGATATTTTAGTGTATTTAATTATATAAATAACTAATTTTGTAGCTCATTAATGATTCACAATTCCTTAGGTTAATTGGAATAATTGAACAGAGGCGAAAAATGGAACAAAAAAGCAGGAACTCACTCAAGAAAATCATTCAAGCATCGCATGAAAGATCTGAAAATTATGGCGTAACAAAGAATCGTGTTTATCCCGGGAAAATATTAAATAACAAAGAACTTCAAAAACGACTTCTTTCAAATAAAGCATTAATTGACATTGCCAATCCCATACTTTTAGAGCTTCATGAATTCTTAGTTGAATCTGGGTTCTTCATTGTTCTTACTGATCATGAGGGTTGCATTCTCAAAACTCTGGGTGACAAAAAGACCATTCAGGAAGCCCAATCATTGAATATGGTGAACGGCGCTTATATGGATGAAAAAAGCATTGGGACTAACGCCATGGGCACGGCACTAAGCGAGAACATGCCCATTCAGATAACTTCAAAAGAACATTTTATTTCAGCTTATCATCGCTGAACCTGCTCAGCCTCGCCCATTCACGATATTTCGGGTAAAATTATCGGTTGTGTTAACCTTACCGGAAATAGTGCCTTAGTGCATCCTCATACGCTTGGAATGGTTATTGCTGCTGTTCAAGCCATTGAAAATCATATCGAAAATCATAGCATCCAAAAACAATTGTATGATTCGAATATGTATGCTTTTTCGATGATGAATAATTTAACCTATGGGGTTTTTGCCATCGACCTTAATGATGACATTCATTGGGTGAATGATACTGCTTGCCGCTCGTTAAATATTCGACGTATGCAATTGATAGATCGTCCCATTCATGAAATTTTTAGTGATTGGGCAAAAGCAAAAAGAAGGGTACTAAGCAATATTTCTTTTGTTGATGAGGAAGGAAAATTTTTAATGGATCATGAAAAATATTTATTTAATTCACTTCCCATTAAAACAAAAGAAAACGAAATTCTTGGTTTTTTGCTAACCTTTCGCGAGCTGAGCAGGGCCATCCGTTTGGTAAATAAATATACAGGGATGCAGGCCCATTTCACCTTCGATGACATTTATAGTAAATCGCCAGCAAGCCGTAATTTGATTCGTTATGCAAAAACAGTGGCCAACAATCCTACAACCATTCTTATAAGTGGTGAAAGTGGAACGGGTAAAGAGGTATTTGCTCAGGCCATTCATAATGCCAGCGAAAGAAAAGAAGCCGGTTTTGTGGCGGTCAATTGCGGAGCAATTTCTCCTACACTCATCGAAAGTGAATTGTTTGGTTACGACCATGGTGCTTTTACCGGAGCAAAAAAAGGAGGCAAGCCTGGTAAATTTGAATTAGCTGATAAAGGGACTCTTTTTCTTGATGAAATTGGAGAAATGCCTTTGGATATGCAAATCAGATTATTACGTGCTTTGCAAGAAAATAGAATTACACGTATCGGCGGTGAGAAAGAAATTCAAATTGATGTTCGTATCATTGCCGCAACCAATAAAAATCTGGAAAATGAAGTAAATGAAGGACAT
Source organism: uncultured Porphyromonadaceae bacterium (assembly GCA_964467485.1). Classification (GTDB taxonomy): domain Bacteria; phylum Bacteroidota; class Bacteroidia; order Bacteroidales; family UBA12481; genus JAUVKA01. Next base: position 8,123 of record CAYXQX010000120.1, read on the forward strand.
TTTAGGCTGGATTTATATTATCGCCTTAACGTAATTAATTTACATATTCCGCCCTTGCGAAAACGCAGAGAAGATATCCCTTCTTTGATGAAAGATTTTTTGAAGCACAAAGCAAAAAAATTGAAAAAAAATATTCCCAATTTGAACAAAGAAGTGATGAATTTGATTAACAGGGCATAGCGGAGCCGTTATCAAACAAACTAGCGACAAAAATTTCCAGATGAATAAATAGTACCTTTAGATAAAAGATAGTCTATGCCAAATATGAAATTATTCCAGGAAAAAACCATACGATCCGAGTGGCTTGAAAGTGAGAACAAATGGTTCTTTGCAGTTGTCGATGTCGTTGAGGTCTTGACTGAAAGTGTAAAACCAAGGGATTATTGGTACCGTCTGAAAAAAAGGGAAAAGAACAACGGAATTGACTTGTCGACAATCTGTCGACAACTGAAAATTAAATCGTCTGATGGAAAATCCTATAATACTGAGTGCGCTGATGCACAAGGATTATTGAGAATAATTCAGTCGATACCGTCACCAAAAGCAGAACCATTCAAAAGATGGCTTGCAAAAGTAGGATCAGATAGACTAGATGAAATTGAGAATCCGGAATTAGCAACCCAAAGAACCAGAGAACTATATAAACAAAAGGGATATCCTGAGGATTGGATTGAGAAGAGGATTAGATCTATTGCCATCCGGGAGAAATTAACTGACGAGTGGCATAAGCGAGGGATAAAGAAACCTATTGAATATTCCATACTCACTGCGGAAATTTCCAAAGCCACCTTTGGCCTTACTCCCAGCCAATACAAGGAGATTAAGGGGCTTAAACGAGAAAACCTTAGAGATCATATGTCAGATTTAGAACTAATTTTTTCAATGCTGGGTGAAGCATCAACTACTGAGATTACAAGGAAAAATGATCCAAAAGGTTTTGTCAGGAACAAAAGAGCAGCAAGAAAAGGAGGGAGAATAGCCGGAGATGCGAGGGTGGCCCTAGAAAAGGAGACTGGCAGGAAAATAGTAAACCCTACAAACTATTTAATTGAAAAAC
>CAYXQX010000121.1:0-9135 GCA_964467485.1 uncultured Porphyromonadaceae bacterium
AATGTTTTCTCTAGCATGAAAAGCCTACTGCTTGTCTTATTTATTATTTCAAACATCACTTGCATAGGACAGGTAGAACTTTACAGACTTGGACTTGAGCCTATTGAAAGTGAACAACAGATTAGAGAAAGACTAAAAACCAGTTTTGAGTCTCTTCCTAAGGGATATATTATTCAGCCAATTATTAAGCATAGATTGGTTGAAGCAGATCAAGTGATAAATATCATTGAGTTTGGGGCTAAACGAAGTAATAAAGAATGTGATCCTTCAACTGTGGAATTTCTTTTTAAACAGGACTCGTGTTATTTAAATTTAAATACTGAATTGCAGGAATTTAGTATGAATGATCACAATTTTGAGCACTTTTCTTCGAGTACTTTAAGAGGCAAACCTCTAATATTATTTTTTTGGGCACCCCAAATACCCCAATGCTTGGAGCAATTTCCTCTTTTAGATGATATTGCAAGGAACTACATAGGGAAAGTAAATATAGTCTCAATAACACATGGGAACTGTGATATAAGCTACTTAGATGATTTACAGGTTTATGAGAATTTAAAGATACATTTGATAGATTATGGATCTGAGTTACATAATGATCTGAAAATTCGTGGCTATCCAATGTATATCTTCACTAATGGAAATGGAATCATACAAGAAATCCAAAGGTTTATGCATCAAGTAAAAGATGAAGAAAGCGGGAAAATTATTTTTGATCCATTACCATTTGAACAAATTATTGAAGGGCTGTTAAGTACTGAAAATTAATCTTTTCAAACTGAATTTCAACAATAGCTGTTGTTTGTGATATCTCCGCCACTTCAAGCACCTCCATCTTACAATCAAGGCAATTCTCCAAATGATTCTTGTTGTCATCCGGCAATTCTTTGTCACCGATCTCAGCTAACCATTCAGCCGCTTGGGCAATTTCGGGTTTAGGTCTTGGAATCAATTTTGATATTCATAACTTTAGGGTAGATATCTTATACCTAGACCCATGAAGTATATACGTTTGATTTTAACATTACTCCTGCTATCTGCATTTTGTGCGCAAGCTCAAACCATAAAGGATGTTGGTGCTGGAGTTATTGAATTGTTGATGTCATCTCCAAAAGTAACAAAGAATATGTCTGTCGGGGATGTAGCGGCTTTTAAGGTTGTAAGAGATCTTCTTGTTCAGTCTAGTTATAGGCAACACGAGTTGGGTGTAGCTAGCGCAGGAAAAACAGAAATAAATTTGAGAGACGATTCCGGGAATCAAGCCCAGCTAGTAAGAGATGAAAGTGGGAATGTTTTTTTGGTTCAAAACGGGAAAATATATTCAATTAACCAGCAAGTTGTTAACCAGGCTAATACCTTGCCTTTTTATGGTGCAACCGGGACTCAGAATTCAATGTTACCACCAATTCAAATTGACCAGCAGAGTTTTTCTGGTTCTTTTGAGTATATGAATGTTTTTGGAATTGGCAAGGGAACTTGGAATAATCCTAATGATATTTTTAATCGAATGGGTGTATTAAAGGACGATTTATACATCCAGTTTTACAAGACTAATCAAAATAGTTTGGCATTGAAAATAAAGCTCACTACACCAATAACTGATATATTAAGCCTTAAGGAGGCGGCAATATCTAATGAGGACATAGCTATACTTTATGATGGTGAAAATGGAGGCGTACAAGGAAGAGTTGGCGAAAATTTTCATATGTTCCGGCCCAAATTTGGTCCAAGAATCTACAGCTATAAATTATTTACAATCTATTATCCCCCAAAAATAAATGCTCTGTTTTCTTACAATTGGCATCAAGATCTCAATGGTGATAGCAGTATGAGTTTTGATGAGTTTCGAGGTGTTAAGAGGAATTTTTCAGGAAATGAACCAATTCTATTGGCTGCAAGTATTCAAGGCCATGAAGCTAATCTATTGGAACTTGTTGTTTACGATGAATATACTGGTTCAATAATATCCTCGGTCTATGAGAGTGATTGCCCTGAAAACCCCAGTATTCATGGTTGGGAAATTGATAATTTAATTCCCGGGACATATTTGTATGTTGTTAATTTGAAAGACTCTTTTGGTCGAGTATTATCAACAGCTCAAGAAAGATTCCAATTGCTACCAAGCAAGACAGAAACATTAGAACAAGAGCCTTATAAAAATCAAAACCAAATTATTACTGAAAGTGTATCACAGAACATAGTTACCGAAGGTTCATATAAAAATGTTAACGACGTTCTATTCAATTTGATCACTGGAAAGATAATTACTCAAGAAGAATACATTGTTATAAACAGCGCAATTAGCGGTGATCAACAAGCAAAAGAAAAAGCTTCCGCAATCTTATTCGATCTAGTTAGTAAAGCCAAAATTGATAACTCAACTTTTAAAGCGATTTCAGAGGCAATCAATAAATAGCCTGAATTGATTGGGTTTTAAACCCTCCCGCAAATACTAAAACGAATTTTGGTTGGTACAAGCGAACGGTACGCGATTAGGAAATTTTGTTTAGCATATCCTTAATTGCTGACCAAACTTCCTGCATCGCATTTTCTTTACCGATGTCGATAATAAACACATCGCCGACATTCCATTTTCTTGCTGCCTTACCTGCCAGGGATTTGCGGACGGTCCAGATCATGGGGATTCCTGAGCTTTCGCAGATTTTATCAATGCTGCTTGCCCATCCATCACCACTCATTTCCATTGGGCCAACTTCATCTATCACTATTAGGGGAGCATTATTCTCAACAGCTTTTTGGAGGATCAGATTACCTTTCTCAATTGCAGCTTCGTTAAAATAGAATTTCCCGTACCTTTTAAGTCCTGTCTTAGAGCTTTTACTGCATAGTAGTATCGATTCATCTGAATGGATTGTAGTGAGTGAATATCCTAGCCTTTCATCGTTTTTAAGTATTACTTCAGTATAAAACCCCTCAGTCGGTAAGTCCTCGGAGTCCAGTTCTTTAAGTAGTCTTTTTAAAAGGCTTGTCTTACCCTGCTGGATCTCACCGGTAAGGATCAGAACTTTTGATCTGTTCCTGTTCTCTTGGGTGACCATATTTAATAGATCATCAGCCCGTCTTATCAAACCAGCCATATTTTTAGCTGGCTTTTTAATCAGTTCTTTGTTCTTAGGAAAAGATTCCAGCACTATGGGCAAAATACTAAAGGCTAATTCCATACTCTGATAAAGATTTGACGCTCCTCGTTTGTACATGATCATTTTAATGACTGGATTTCTCAACTCAGTACTGATAGCAACGAAGCCAAATAGAACCTGTATAGCACGCAGATTCATCAATAATCCTTCTCTCAGGCCGTCGATGTTAAACCCCTTACTGCTTTGCCAATCCCCAAGGAAATAGGAAGCGAGAAAGGTGATTCCAACAAACCAGATCCAGAAAGTCGGATTTTTTAGTCGACGTATTGCACCTTTATAGTAGATAATACAAAAACCAGAATAGAGTAAAATAAAAGGAATAGAAATCCATAATGATGCGGTAGTGATTAGATACATCCCTGCAATAACCAATACAAGGTGTAATAATAGCAGAGACAAGGAGTACGACCTCTTTTCAGATTTTTCGAATAGATGGGTTTTGCTCCCATCTTTTTTGTCGGACCAATTGAGGCCCTTCAGGTTAAGAGCAGTTTTTCCTCCATAGTAACCCAAAATGGCTCCGGAGGCGCCTGCTACAACATATATTCCTAGCAGGGCTGCTACCAGTACCATCCCATTATCTGTGTTGGTCCTTAGTTGTTTAGAGGCAAAGACGAACATGTTGTTCAGGATCTCCAGGAAGTCGAAACCGTAGCTTATCAGAAGTCTTCCAATCTTCTGTAAGAGTATACTGGTTACTGCTAAAGCACCTCCAATAATGTATCCGGCAATATTTCTACCGAATAACAAAATGCCAATACTAAGTAAAACCCCTTCCATGGCGATTCCTACCATTGGGCCGAGGATAATCGCGCTTGGGGAGATAGATTTCATTAGGGCTGCGATCAGACCGGCCCGCCAAATCAGGCCTTTTTCCTTCCATAATTCACTGAAAGATACCATCAGCGCAACGCTTAGGAAGGCCATTATTGTTCCGCTCAAAGGTATCCTGATGTTATGAAGTAAGCTCCCCAACAGAATCTCATTAGCAGCCCACATAGAACCCATAACGCTGGCCTTTAGCCATTTGCCGGATATGTTAGAACGAATTATCTGCATTTTTCCATTCAACTCTTTATGAGTTTTTGAATTTCTAACAGGAACTCATCAGCGTCAGGAATAGGAAAAAGCATCCAGCAATGAAGCATTTCTTCAACTTCAAAGTAATTCAGATTTGTTTTGCTTTTTTTTGCCAAATCCCGAAATAATCTGCAATCGGGCAGCAAGATATCGTGGGTCCCTATGAACAGGTTAATTGTCGGCAGACCTTCAACATCACCGTATAATGGAGAAATCAGAGGGTCTTTTAGATCAGCTTCTTCTGCATACAGCTCGCCGGCAATTTTTAGGTTATCAAGTGACAACATGAAGTCCTTACCTTCAATTTCTTTTATATCAGGATTAGTCATGGATACATCAAGCCACGGTGATAAGAGAAATAATCCTGCCGGTTGTGGCAAACACTCTTTTTTGATGCTTTGGGACAGGGTAAGTGCCAATCCTCCACCTGCTGAATCGCCAAAGAAATATATATCATCAGGATTATATTTTCCCAGAAGATTTTTATATGCTTTTATAGCGAAAGCGTTAGTTTGTAAATAGTTGTAGGCTGGTGCTGTAGGATAGTCGGGCATAATCAACTTCATCCCGAATCTATTGGAAAGTTTCCTTATGAAAATCCAGTGAGGAAAAGTTATCCTGTTAAAATAGGCTCCTCCATGCAGGTAAAAAATAACTTTGTTGCTTTTAAGCTTTTCGGGATGATGAACATATACATTGTGGGTATCAATCTTATATTCTTCAAAATGGCTTTGCCTCTTTAATAACTTCGGAGGCCGGGGCATTTCAAAAGCTTGTCCTAACTTTAATTCATTAGTCTGTTTTCTTTTGTTTCTGTTATAGTTAGCCTTAATCAGGGCCTCGAAAATTTTGTACTGTGAGCTTGGCATTTATAATTGTTCTTTGCGGGTTGAAGTTATTTAAAATACTGATATTCGCCCTGATTGTTTTATCTGTAAGATATTGTAGATTTGAGTAATGAAATAAATGAAATAAAATATCAAACTCATGGAGACGAATACGACATTAGAGATATTAAAGCAGGCAATATTGCTGGAAAAGAGAGGTAAGGCTTTCTATTTGAATGCTTCTGAAAATTCTAGTGATCCTGATGTGAAAAGGATATTTCAGATCATGGCAGATGAGGAAGATGATCATGTGAAATTTCTGTCTCAGCAGTTCAAATCATATCAATCCGATGGTAAATTTGATCCCAATGTGGCAATAGAAAATGATGGTACGACAGTTGCGGATGAGGTTCTATCGACGAATATCAAAGATAAGATTTCTGCAGCCAGTTTTGAGGCGGCTGCTATTGCTTCTGCAATAGATATGGAAAACAGAGCAATAGCAACCTACTCAGAGAGAGCCGAGAATGCCGACAGCGAAGATGAGCGCAGCTTCTACAAATGGCTCGCTGATTGGGAGCGTGGGCACCATAAAATTCTTTTTCACCTCGACGAAGAGTTAAAAGAGAAGATTTGGCACGATAATAAATTCTGGCCTTTTTAAGGAATCAGTTTTTAGTAATTATCTTCCATTAATTGCATGTATGACCGTGGATGCAGGCATGCTGGACAGTTTTCCAGTGCTTTTGCAGATTCATAGATGTATCCGCAATTGATACATTTCCACCATACTTTTCCATCTTTCACGAATACTGTATCTTCGGAAATATTCTGCAATAGTTTCAGGTATCTTTTTTCATGATATGCCTCTACTTTCGCAATCATTTTAAAGGCAACTGCTATCTCTTTAAATCCTTCTTCTTTGGCAATTGCAGCGAATTTTGGATATAGATCTGTCCATTCTTCATTCTCTCCTTCAGCAGCAGCTTTAAGGTTTTCGGCAGTTGTACCAACAATGCCTGCAGGGTAAGTTGCAGTAATTTCTGTCATACCACCTTCAAAGAACCTGAAAAATCTTTTTGCGTGTTCTTTTTCCTGATTTGCTGTTTCCTGAAAAATAGCAGCAATCTGTTGATAGCCTTCCTTTTTCGCCACCTTTACAAACATCTCGTATCTGTTACGAGCCTGTGATTCACCAGCAAATGATTTTAATAAATTCTTTTCCGTTTCTGTGCCTTTAATCGACTTTTCCATAGTAAATATCTATTTATTATAATTTAAAAAAATCTTCTTTTTCACTCCCGCATAAGGGGCAAGTCCAATTATCCGGGAGATCTTCAAATTTAATTTCTTCAGTTTCTTCATCATAAATATACCCACAGGCAGCACATTTATATTTTGCGTATTCTGATGTTTTTTTTGAGGCGTATTTCGATTTATCAACGTAGGTTGGTGCATTTTTTGGTGCCAGGCCTTTTCTCTTATCTCTGTAATCCAGATAGGTAATTGGCGTGAGCTCATCATTCAATACCTCCGATTGAACCAAATCACCAATAAAGAGCCAGTGTGTACCCAAATCAATAGTTTGAACTATTCTACACTCAAGATATGCTATTGCATCGTTAAGAACTATTGGTACACCAGTTTCACCATATTTAATATTCATCCCCTCCATTTTTTCGGTATCCCGGCCACTTTGATATCCAAACTTTCCAAAAATTTCAGATGCTGTCTTAGTATGTAAAACAGAAGCCGCGAATGCTCCATGTTTTTGCATAAACTCAGTGGTATAATTGTTTTTACTGCAACATGATGCAAAGCGTGGAGGATCAGCAGTTACCTGGAAGAAGGTATTTGAGATAAATCCATTTCCTTTGTCTTTGTCCCCTGAGCTTACAAGGTATAAGCCGTAGGATACTTTAAAAAGCGCATCAATGTCTATCATTTTGTAGAATTAATTATGTTTGGAAAGTACAAAAAAACGGCCAAGGATTATTTCATCAGAATAAAAATATTAAGTAAAAAATTTAACTAAACATTCAGATTGCTAGAGCATTACACTAGTATGCTATATCTGCTATTTATATCTGGAATAAATAATAATTAAGCTTAACTTTGATGGAAACCAAAATCGAAAGAATTCAAAATGAAAAAACTTCTCTTTTTATCAGGTATTATTTCACTATTATTCTCTTGTTCTACTGATATTCAGGTTATAAATCTGGATGAAATGGATCTTTCGAAGATGGAAACCGGGTGGGGCGAGATTGGTATCAACAAAACTGTTGACAGTAATACTCTGAGTATTGCAGGGGTGCAATATGAGAGGGGACTGGGTGCTCACTCTATATTCAAGTACATGCTTGAATTAAACAACAATGGGCGATCCTTCATGGCCACAGTGGGTGTGGATGATGAAAGCGGACCAAGTGCTTCAGTGGAATTTATGATTATGGGTGATCAGGAAGTATTGTGGCAAAGCGGGTTGATGAAAGTAGGTGATCCTGCAAAAGACATAAAGATTAAAATCAAGGGCATAGAAAAGTTGGCCTTGTATGTGTCTGATGGCGGGGACAATATCAATTACGACCATATTGACTGGATTGATGCGCGAATTGAATACCAAAATGAGAAACCGGTAGCTTCTCCTCCAATTAAGCTTGGTAGTTATATACTGACACCACCGGAGAGTGATACAGCAAAAATCAATGGACCTCGGTTTATCGGAGGTAATCCGGGTAATCCCTTCCTGTATCGTGTTCCGGTTACAGGAAAGGAGCCAATATCGATTAAAGTTGAAGGTTTGCCAGAGGGGCTTAAATTCAATCCTAAAACAAGGCTGATAACAGGTAATACAAGCTTTTCCGGCAGACAAACTATTATTATTACCGCGAACAATGAATTGGGTGAGGACAGAGAAATAATAGTTTATCGATCTAACATGGGTTTAGCTCTTACTCCACCTCTGGGTTGGAACTCGTGGAACTGCTGGGGACTGAGCGTTGATCAGAATAAGGTAAAAGCAGCTGCTGATGCGATGGTAAAGAGTGGATTAGCTGATCATGGATGGACATATATCAATATTGATGACGGTTGGGAGGCGGATAAAAGGACAACATCAGGAGAGCTTTTAGCCAACGATAAATTCCCTGATATGAAGGAACTTGCGGATTACTGTCATGATTATGGTTTAAAACTAGGGATATACAGTTCACCCGGACCAACAACCTGTGGAGGATACCTTGGTAGCTATCAACATGAGCTTCAGGACTTGAATACCTGGGCAGCTTGGGGTATTGATTATGTGAAATATGACTGGTGTGGTTACTCTAAGGTGGCACCTGATAATTCCCTGGCAGAGCTGCAAAAACCTTATGCCTTTTTTAAGGAGCAACTAGGTAAAGTAAATCGGGATATAGTATTTAGTATTTGTCAGTATGGTATGGGAGATGTTTGGGAATGGGGAGCCAAAGTTGGTGGTAACCTGTGGCGAACAACCGGCGACATAACGGATACCTGGAATAGTATGGCCGGAATCGGATTTGATCAGGGCAAAGCGTCGAAGTATGCCAAACATGGTCATTGGAATGATCCTGATATGCTGGTAGTTGGTAAGGTGGGATGGGGGCCGTCTTTGCATGCTTCAAAACTTAGCCCCGACGAGCAATATACACATGTTTCACTTTGGTCGTTGCTTGCTTCACCATTGCTTATTGGCTGTGATATGACACAAATGGATGAGTTTACTCTTAATCTTCTTACCAATGACGAGGTTTTGGCGATAAATCAGGATGCTAAGGGAATGCAAGCTGTACCATTACGGCAAGAGGATGGGGTTGAGATTTGGGTAAAAGAACTGATAGATGGATCCAAGGCAGTGGGTATCTTTAATGTTGGAGATAATTCGCCAAAGGATGCTTTTGCATGGGATGGCAAACCGAAGAATAAAGAGATCCAAATAAGATGGGAGGAGATCGGTATAAGTGGTAAGCCTAAGGTGAGAGATGTGTGGAGACAACAGGATCTGAATAGCTTGGGATTTACATATTCTGCTTCAGTACCTTATC
>CAYXQX010000122.1:0-9091 GCA_964467485.1 uncultured Porphyromonadaceae bacterium
TAACGAGTAACGAATAACGAGTAACGAGTAACGAGTAACGAGTAACGAGTAACGATCTAAAGATCAACAACCTGAAAAAACGCCCCCCGCTCCAACTGCACCGATTCTATCCGATTTTCAGTCTCCAGTATCCTAATATATTTGTTAACCTCAACTATCGGCATATCCAATATTTCAGACAGATCATCCACGGTACATGGTCGTCTGGAAATGGTGCCCAGTATCGCATTCTCAATATCTTTCCTGAAAGATACGGCTTTACGCTTTTTATTAAGCGCAGCGATAATCTCAACATTATCAATCTCCAGTAATTCCATGACCTTTTCAAGCTCATCCCGACTGGCAGATATAAGATTATCCTCCGCTCCCGGCCTGTCGAGAGTGTTGAGCTGAACAGAATCAGGATTTATTCTTTTTATGGCCTTTCCTATCTCAAGTATCTCATTCTCATCATAATTATATCCGGGGAGAATAAAAACCTCCAGCCATATTTTCCCTTTGAAGGATTTTCCAAACTCCACCAAACCATCGATAACAGTATCAATACTCAAACCGGAAACCGGCCTGTTTATCTTCTGAAAAACAGCCTCTGTGGCAGCATCCAGGGAAGGCAAAACAACATCGGCCCCCATAAGCTCATCCCTCATCTTCTTATCGCTCAGTAATGTACCATTGGTCAATACCGCAATGGGTATATCAGGCCGCATCTTCTTGAGATAAACGATCACATCTCCCAGTCGGGAATTCAACGTTGGCTCACCGGAACCGGAGAAAGTAAGATAGTCGGGATCAGGATTATTCTTAAAATAATGATCCAGTTCAGCTATCACCTTATCAAAAAGAACATACTCCTTACGCTCCGCAGTGAGACCAGTCGTTCTGCCCACCTCACAATAAACACAGTTGAGCGAACACACTTTTTTGGGCACCAGATCGATACCGAGCGACATACCTAATCTCCTTGAGGGGACAGGTCCGAATAAATATTTATACTTCATTTTAGATTCATTTTACGTGTGCCATCCGATCCCGGATCTTCGCTTCGTTTCGTCCGGCCCCGACAAATCGGGATCTCCGCTTCGCTCCGGGATGACCTTTTCATTTTAGTTACAGTGTTGGCAAAAGCTCAATTGCCAGCATCTGGTGGAAAAAGTGAACGTCATCCCCGCGAAAGCCGGGACCTGGTGGCACTCTTACGTTGCAACTCCAATGCACCTATATAGCACATCTCCAAATTTACTAACTTTATAAAAACTTAACCTGATGTTTAAACATTTCCTTAACACATCTGTTCGGCATTTTCGCAAAGACTGGCTTTATACCCTTATCAACGTTATCGGACTTACCCTTGGCTTGGCACTGGTGTATTTCATTATCCTGTATGTTAGCAAGGAGTACTCATGGAATAATACGCACGAGCACAGGCAATCAGCCTACCGCATCCTGGTGCAAAACCCTAACTGGACTGAGCCCCTGGCTGCTTTCCCTCTCGGACCGGCATTGATGGACGATCTGCCCGAAGTTGTGGCCTATTCCAGACTAGGGGGCACAAGAGCCTCGGCTATCATTGAGGGCGACCGTCCCCTTAGCGTCAGGTCTAATGGAGCCGATTCCGGGATCTTTGATATATTCTCCTTCGATATCCTTCAGGGCGACAGGGACAACCTTTTGTCGGGCAAGGAGGATGCTGTTATATCCAAAAAGCTGGCTGATATTGCTTATCCTGATGAAAACCCTTTAGGTAAAGAGCTGCGCCTCAAGGGAGGACAATTCGATATCAGCCTTACTATTAGCGGAGTGTTCGATAACATGCCGGCCAACTCAACCTTCAAAGCCGATGTACTATACTCGGCCGAATGGGCAGCCGAATACCTCGGAACCCTTTTCCAGGATTCATCTTACATGACGAATTTTCGCACCGGTTCTTTCCAAACCTATATTCGCCTGAAGGACGGCGTGTCACAGAAAAATTTCGATGAGAAGCTGAAACTGATTGAGGATAAGTACTACGACCCCGAGTGGCAACTTAAGCTCAGCACTCAAAAGGTAAGTGATATTTACCTTCACTCAAAAGATCTGGCCAATGCCCGCACTGCTTCTGGCGATCCTAAAAAAGTTAGAATTTTCAGCTTGATAGCAGTTCTGGTTCTGCTAATAGCCACCTTCAATTATATTATTCTGGCCTCAGCCCGTTCCTCGGCCCGGTTTAGGGAAATCGGTCTGAGAAAAGTAAGCGGGGCAAGCGCATCCAACATATCCTTACAGGTCTTTGGCGAATCACTACTCACCTCACTCATGGCTTTTCCTCTATCTATCCTGATGGTAGCCCTCCTCCTGCCCTTTGCCAACAGAGTACTCAACACCTCCATGACCTTCCAACCGGTCGATACAGTGTGGGTACTACCCGGATTCCTGGCTCTTTGCATTCTAATAGGAATAATATCAGGATTATACCTGGCTCTATACCTCTCACGACTGCAACCGGTGGAGATATTCAGAAAAAAAGGAGGTCTGGCCTCCTCCAAATCTTTCCTTTATAAGATACTTGTTACCTTACAAATCCTGATTTTTATCTCCCTCTTCACCTGCTCCAACCTGATACTTAAACAAGTTCGTTACGCCGAAAAAATGGATCAGGGTTTCGATCGGGATAACCTGATGATAATAAATATTGATCAGGATAAATTTCCTGATTACGAACCCTTTACCCAGGAAATCAGGAAATTTCCAGCCGTAGTAGATGCCGCCCCTGCCATGGGAGGACCGCCAACTCAAAGCATGGGTATGTACTATGTAAATCATTTTAAAAATCCTGATGAAAAAATCTCTGTGGAAGGGCTCAATGTTGGCGATAACTATATGCAAACAATGAGGTTCAGGCTTTTATCAGGAAGATTCTTTGAACCCGGATCAGAGGCAGATCGCCAGAGCGCCTGCATTATCAATGAAACAGCTGTCAAAGAACTGGGTATCGAGGGCGATCCTTTGGGTCAGGAAATAAACAAACATCGCATTATCGGGGTGATACAGGACTTTTATATCCACACAGTAAAAAACAAAATCTCCCCGCTGGTCATAAGAAATAACACCAGGTACTGCTTCGAAATTGCAGTCAGGGTACTACCTCAACAGTATGATGAGGCGATAACTCAGATCGGTGACAAATGGAAGGAGATGGCTCCTGATGTTCCTTTTGTTGCCCAGGATTTTAATGATGCCCTGGCCAGCATGTACTCGCGCGAAAGGGATTTCGCCATCACAATAATGGGCTTTACCGGACTGGCAGTTTTCATAGCAGTATTGGGTCTGTTTGGCTTATCATTACTCCTGGCAACCAAAAGAACCAAGGAAGTGGGGATCAGGAAAATCCATGGAGCAACTGTTATGCAGATCATCCGATCCATCAACAAATCCTTCGTCATCTATACCCTCTCAGCCTTCATTCTCTCTGTCCCCACCAGCATCCTGATAATCAACAAGTGGCTGCAGAATTTCGAATACAAAACCTCGATGGGGGTGCTACCATTTATTATATCAGGATTAATGGCCCTGGTAATAGTCTTATTAACAGTAACATACCACGCATACCGCTCAGCAAGAATGAACCCGGCAGGGGTGATAAGGTGCGAATAGAGGCCCAAATTGTCTCCAATTGCCCCGGGTTTTAACCCGGGGAATGGGGCAAGATTTAGCTCTCCAGTCTCTTGTTGAGCCAGATTCTAAAGAAGGGATCTTCAAACATATATAATTTGTCAATTTCTATTAGAAACCCACTTACAATCAGCCTTCTCAAACTACTATATATAGTGCTGACAGGTAGATTGTTGGTGGCCATAGAAAATTTCTTTGAGGTTGGTTTTTCCTGTACCTGTGAAAGATTAATCATGACTTTACGATCAGTAGTGTTTAAGGTTCCCCACAATCTTTCATAATTATTATCCTGATTTTTTAAAAGCTCATCAATAGCCCGATCAACAGGTTCCCCTATTCTTTTATTGTCAGAAATCAAATCCCATACAAAAAATGACAGTTGCTGAGTATAATATGGATGTGCCTTTGTTACATTTAAGATTGCAGCTGATAACTCAGCATAATTTTTAGTGAGACCTTCAAACCCACTATTCAGATAAGCTGTAAAATCCTCCTCAGGGATTTTTCCAAGGTTTAATACATAACCGAAATGATAAAAAGGTGATTTTTTCTTCTCAAAAATTTCACGGATCATTGATTCCTGGTTTCCTAGAAAAACATAATTAACATTAAGGTGCTTTTGCATAATAGCCTTTAAGCGACGACTAAGATTCTTATCTATTCTAAATATTTCCTGGAATTCATCCAAAATAATAATGGCCCTTCTTTTTGAAGAGCTGAGCTTATCACACAAATTTAACACATCCTCAAGCTCCGATAAGTTACCCTTTGAATCAGCAATAAACCTGACATCAATCTCAGAACTAACTGGGTTTACTGAAACAGCTGGAAGTATTCTAAAGCCTGATATAAAGCCTTTTATTTTCTGAAAAGGATAGTGCTTGTAAACTTTTTTCAGAATTGCTGCAGCTAAATCTCCTGATGAATTGATCAATTGCATGTCAATAAAAAATACAGGAATAATCCAAGGAGTGCTCCAGTGTGTTCTCTCCCTCCTTAGTTTTAAGGAGGGAGCCGGAGGGTGGATTATATTGATGACCTAAACCGAACTAAGCGTATCCGCCGGATTAGTAATCGCCGCCCTATAAGCATGGTAACTGATAGTAAGAAGCGTAAGCACCACGGCGATCAGTCCCGGGATAAAGAAGAGCATAAAGCCCAGCGATATGCTGTACACATAATTCTCGAGCCAGTTACTCATCACATACCAGGAGATAGGAAAAGCGATTGCCATAGAGATAATAACCAGAATAAGGAATTCTTTGGATATAAGCCTCACAATAACCCCTTCGGAGGCACCAAGCACTTTCCTGATCCCTATCTCAGCAGTCCTTTTCTCCACGGTGAAAGATGCCAGTCCGAATAAACCCAAACAAGCAATAAAGATTGCCAGGGCTGTGAATATTGTAAATACCTTACCCCGGTTTTTATCGGCGACAAACTGTTGTTCAAACCTCTCGTTCAGGAACTCATATGTAAATGGATGATTGGGGAATACCTCACCCCAGCTCTGCTCTGCAAAAGCCAGAGCACTCCCGGTGTTTTCGCCCAGCTTCACGTACAAAATATTAAGATCGATTCTGTAAATCATCATCAGGGACTCAACTTCGTTATACATACCCGTTTGATGATAATCCTTCATCACACCAATCACATCGGCCCGCAAGGTATTCTCATCACCCAGCTCCACCTTCTTACCGAGAGGCTCATCCCAGCCAAGACGGTCGGCCAACGTTTGGTTAACAATTACCCCAAGCAAGGTATCAGAAGGCATATCCTGATTAAACTCCCTTCCTTCAATCATCTCTATCCCCAGGGTTTCAACAAAATCATGATCTATAGCCCCAAAGTTTACACCCCGCGGTGCCATCCCCTCTGAGGTTTCAATATTCATAATAACCTTTGACGATCCCTCACCCATGCGGGTATTGGTGGCTCCAACACTAAGGATTTCTGTACTCTTCAACAGGTTTTGCTTTAAGAGGGTAAGCTGTGGAGGAGCTTCCCCATCAGGAAGCTGAATGGATATAACATTCTCCATATCCCAACCCTGATCTTTATTCCTCAGGTGATTCAACTGGGAATAAACGACCAAAGTACACACTATCATCGCTATGGAAATAGTGAACTGAAAAACCACTAATATCTTCCTCATAAATGATCCTGATTTTGAAGAACCGGAATCGGACTGCATCACAGATACCGGCGAAAATCGGGATAGATAAAACGCCGGATAGCTACCCCCCAATATTCCCACAAGAATTATCAAACCAAACATGCTGACTAACACTATGGGAGTCAGCAGTATAGATAAATCAAAGCTCTTCCCGGTAATATGATTAAAGCTCGGCATAAGCAGCATCATGAGTACCCCGCTGATCAACAATGCCAAGATGGTTAGTATCACCGATTCCGACAGGAACTGGAAGATCAGTGCTCTACGGCTCGATCCAACCACTTTTCTAAGACCAACCTCTCTGGCCCGTCTGGCCGAACGGGCCGTTGCCAGGTTCATATAGTTCATGGCGGCTATAAGAACCAATATCAGCGCAACGAGACCGAAAATATATACGTAGGTGATGCTGCCTGTAGGCTCTGGCTCACCGGCAATATCAGAATGCAGATGTATATCCGTAATCGGAACAAGCTCATACTCAACAGTGATTTCCATCTCTTCGAAAATAGGAGCCATGTACTTGGTGTACATCTCCTGCATCTTCACCTCAAAATCCTTAACATTCACATTTTCGGGGAACAGCAGATAAGTGAAAACGCCAAAATTCCCCCAGTTGCCAAACTGCTCCGGCAAGCTTAATCGTGATACAAGAGCATCAAACCGAAAATGACTGTTAGTGGGCACATCCTCGATTACCGCCGTTACTTCATAAAACACTTCACCGGCTTTCAGAGTCTCACCCACAGGATCCACGTCTCCAAAATACTTCTTGGCGATAGTCTCTGTAAGCACAATATCATTGGGCCTGGACAGCGCCCCCTCAGGATTACCGTAGATGAACTTATATGTGAAAATATCAAAAACGGTAGTGTCAGCATAATAGAAACTCTCCTCTGTAAACTCCACCTCATCCTTAATAAACAGCGACCTCTGGAAATTAATAAACCGGCAGGCAGCCTCCACATCAGGATAATCCTGCATCACCTGATCGGCAAAAGGCACCTGTGCTATAATCCAGGTAAATTCATCATCCGTCTCAGTGATATGCGACTGCACCCTGTAAATCCTCTCAGCATTTTCGTGGTACCTGTCGTATTTGAGCTCATCCGTAACATACACAATCAGGAATAATGCACTGGTAATCCCCAGCGTCAATCCAAAAACATTGATCAGGCTATAAAGAAAACTTTTCCTGATATTCCTTAGTGCGGTCTTTAACAGATTTTTGAACATAGTTTAGGCATTGAAGTGTTTGTTAAATATAAGACTCTTAAGTTAGGAAATAGTTACAGCGTAGCTCTTATGTTAGAGCGGTGGAGCGCTACCAGGTGCACTACCGTTACATTTTACCCTAAATTTTCTATCTTTGTTTATCTATGAAAGAGATGTCATTAGACATAAAAAAGTTCTCACCGCATCTTTTGGGGGATGTGGATGTCAGTTCTCAATCCTTGAATGATCATGTCCCTTTTTTGATCCAAAGAGTTCTTGCATACGGTCAGTTGAGCGACTGGATGATTCTTATGAATACGCTCGGAATTGAAAAAATTGCAAGCATTGCACAGGAAATCTCTGATATAGATAAAAAATCATTATCGTTTCTGGTAGCCTTATCAGGAAGAAGGAAGGAACAATTTAAATGCTACACTACTCAGCAATCGATCCCTCCACACTGGAACTTTTAAAAAAATTAATTTCAGTAAAGGAGTTTTCCAATTTACGGCTCGTTGGAGGAACCTCTTTGGCTCTTCAAATCGGACATAGGATTTCTACGGATTTTATAATGAAAAATACTCAGATGGATCTCTGTTTCTTGTATTAAAAAGCCTAGCATATTTTGATGATGCAGAAAAAGACATTAACCCTAAAATGTTGATTAACAAGCCCTGGGATCAGGTCAAGAACCATATTACAAGCACTCTAACTGACTATTTCAAAATGTAAAGGATTACGCGGGCGAGCCCTCAATACAAAAATCCGAAAATCCACAATGGTATTTTATTTCCGTGCCCATATTCAATATTATCTGAAGCTATCCAGGCTTTGTCAATGTTGGGCAACTGGCTTGAGTTTTTGTTTTTCCCTCCGATCTCAAAAAAATGCTCGCCTTCAACCCTAAAATCACCTTGATCAGTGTATTCTACAAGACTTTGGAATCTTAGCTGATTTGCGAAAAATGTCTCCCTGACACTGCCAATATTTACATTTTGTGGCGACAAAGTATAGGCAAGATTTGTATTATCAAGAAAAATTTTATCGGGTTTTTGCAAGCGTGAAACCCCTCTGGAATCCTTGTATAAAATGCTGATCAGATTAGTTTCATTGAGGTAAGATAAGTAAGTCAACAAAGTTATGCGGTTAATGCCTATCCGCTCACTTAGTTTGCTGATGTTGGGTAAGAAAGGAACCGATTCTGCCAGAATCTGAAGTAATTGCCTGATCTTAAAAATATAAGCAGGTTCTACACCCCTTAAAACGGGTAACTCAATATCCAGAATAAGATTAACAACCTCTTCAAGTCGACTGAAGTATAACGCCGGCAAATCCCTGAAAAAGGGATAATATCCCGATTTGAGATAAGTTCCAAAGTGTTGCAGTGGCTTTACTTCCCGGGTAACAAGGGCAGATAACTCCATATGCCTGTCCAATATTGTTTCCAAAGAAAAAACAGGAAAATCTGTTTCTAAAGTCATGTTAAGAAATTCCCGATATGATAAGCCCTGCATCTTATAAATTATAGCTCTTCGGCTAAGATCAACACGTGCATTCAGTATCTCAAGCAAACTTGAACCAGTAAAAACTATATGCAAACCAGGATAATCATCGTAAAGATTCTTTAGCTCCTGTGACCAATCAGGATAGCGGTGTACTTCATCAAGGAACAGGTATTTACCACCCTTTTTTACAAAATTATCAGCCAGATCCGACAGACTATGCTGACTGAACCATATATTATCAAGACTGACATATAAAGCAGTCTTTATATCCTTAGAAAGGTTCAATTTAATGTATTGTAGAAGGAGGGTGGTTTTACCAACACCCCTGGGTCCCTTTATCCCAATAAGCCTTGCATCCCAGTTTATTTCATCCATCAAACTACGGATAAACCGGGTATCCACCCAAGATAGGCGTTGCTGAAATTTATCAAAAAGAAAGTCCATAACCACTATGTCTGTTTACTCCACTGAACAAATATAGCACATTTTTGTTTACCCGACAAAACAATCCTGAATAACTACCCCATCACAAACCCCTTCAAAATTG
>CAYXQX010000123.1:0-8976 GCA_964467485.1 uncultured Porphyromonadaceae bacterium
AAAACAAAGGCTTCCGGTGCGAAAACTACGATAGTTAATGAAAATGGAATTATAACACTAAGAATAAAAGGGAAAAAGAAAGAGAATATCACAAGCGTGGTTACTCTGTCATTTAAATAAGCCAGATAATACTATTAATATTTTATCCTGATGAAAAAGATTTTACTAACCTGCTTTGCATTACTCATTATCATTGCCTGTACCAATGAAAAAGTGAGCATTGATCAAGAACAGCACAAAAAAATGAAACGAATTGGAATGGTAGCGAAGATAAAAAAGGAGAAAGTGGAAGAGTATAAAAGCTTACATGCCGACGATAATTCGGGGGTTCGACATTTGCTCTCCAAATATAATATGCGCAATTTCTCCATTTATATGATTCAACTTGCAGATGGTGAGTGGTATGAGTTTGGCTATTATGAATACTGGGGCAATGATCTGGAAGGAGATATGGCAAAACTGGATGCTGAACCTGAAAACGCTAAATGGCTTGAAATGTGTGATCCAATGCAGGAAGGAATTCTCCCTGGCCAAAAAGGCTGGAAGATGATGGACCGGGTCTATTACAATTACTAAAATATGCATACAAGAGGGAGACATGTTATGAGAAATGAGGTGAAAATATTGATAGCATTATGTTTTATTCTTGCATTCTGCACCTCTCCAAAATCAATATCGAGAGAAGAGAATGTTGGAGCGTATGATGAGCAACATGATAATGGATATGATGTAGCTGCCTATGTTTGGCCTTCCTGTCATCATGATGAAAGGTTTGGGGATATGCTATGGCCTGATGGCACCGGAGAGTGGGAAGTAATAAAAAAAGGTAATCCACGATTTGAGGGACATTATCAGCCCAAAATCCCTTTATGGGGCTATGAACCCGACAATGATCCTAAAGTGATGGAGAAATGGATTGATGCAGCGACCTCACACGGAGTAAATACTTTTATTTTCGACTGGTACTGGTTCGATGATGGCCCTTTTCTCGAAAGTTCACTTAACGATGGTTTCTTGAAGGCGAAGAATAATGAAAAAATGAAGTTTTATGTAATGTGGGCCAATCATAATGTGAGACGCAACTACTGGAATGTGCACAAATTCAAAGACGATAATTCATTATTATGGGATGGTGCGGTTGATCTTAAGAATTTCAAGATAATTGTTGCCAGGGTAATTGAGCAATATTTTAGGAAATCAAATTACTATAAGATCGATGGAAAACCTGTGTTCTCCCTATTCAGTATCGATAATTTTATCAGGGGTCTTGGCGGTATAGATCAGGCCAGGCAGGCAATCGATTATTTCAGAGTGGAAACAAAAAAAGCCGGATTTCCTGGATTGCATGTCCAAACAGTTGTATTTGATACGCCTAATGAAAAATTATTGAGTAAAATAGATGCATTGACCTCAAACAGTGTTACTTATTACAACTGGGGAGGCCCTCATCCTACAGATTATATTCAATGGGGCGTTGAAGCAATGGGGAGAAGGGACCAATGGGATAAGGCCTTGTCTATACCTTTTTTTCCGAATGCCTCAATAGGCTGGGACGATTCGCCTCGCTTTCCACATCAGAGGAAAGAATACATTGTGCACTTAAACAAATCGCCAGAGGCATTTTCATCATTTTTCCGAAAGGCTAAAGATTATACTGATGATCATCCGGAACAAGCTAAACTTATAACGATTTTTTCGTGGAATGAATGGATAGAAGGTGGATATCTTCTTCCTGATGTAAAATATGGATTCAGCCATCTTGAAGCGGTTAGGAAAGTGATAAATAGCAATTCTAACAAATAAATATGCTGATTTATGAATAGGCTATCAATAAGTGTTTTTCTCCTGATATTAGTGTTTGGACTATCCTGTACCAATATCAACAAAACCGAAACTTATCCGGAACCAGTTGATCCAGATATATATGACATGTCTGTTTGGAAAGATATTGGACCTGGCATACACTCTGGTTTTGGATCAACTGATATTGCATATTCAAAAAGCATCCCACCAGAGGGACGTATCTCTGAATCAATCAAGCTTCAGGGCTGGAAGGGTGAACGAGTTTCTTGTAAATTGCTGGTCTGGTCGAACGGGCCCAGTGAAAACATCAGGATAAAAACCAAGGGTCTTCAAAAAGATGGTGATCAGATTGATGTAAACAATATTTCAATTTCTGTAATAAAATATGTTCTCACTGACCAGTTCCTGAATGAGAAATCCGGAGCCTGCGGGCCACGAGACAATGATAAAGTACCTGTACACCTGAGCCCCGACCTGCTGAGTAATGATAATAGCTTTTCCATTGAGGATCAGGGAACACGCCCTGTATGGGTATCCATTGATATCCCGAGAGAGGTTCCCGCCGGTATTTTTACAGGAGAAATCAGTGTAAAATCTAATTCAGGGACTGTAAATCACGATGTTACGATTGAGGTGCTCAATAAGGAGCTTCCTGCTCCTTCGGAATGGGCTTTCCACCTGGATCTATGGCAGAATCCCTTCGCAGTTGCCAGATTTCATAATGTTGAAATATGGTCGAAGGAACACATTGACTTGCTACGACCTTTTTTGACCATGCTGGCTGATGCAGGTCAAAAATGCATTACAACAACCTTGATTGATAAACCATGGGGAGATGATAAGCCATGTTATGATAATTTTGGTTCAATGATCAATTGGACGAAAGAGAAGGATGGAAGTTGGGACTACAACTATACATTTTTCGATCAATATGTTAGCCTTGCAATGGCGTGTGGTATTAAAAAACAGATTAACTGTTATTCTATGGTTCCTATTAACAATAAGTTTTCCTGGTTCGACGAGAAAACTGCACAAAGAATCAAGATTGAAACCACTCCGGGTACAGATGAGTATGAGAATTTGTGGATGAATTTCCTGATTGATTTCAAAGAGCACTTAAATGAGAAAGGCTGGCTGGAAAGAACTACTCTTGCTTTGGATGAAAGGGAAGAAGAGGAAATGACAAATATGTTCAGATTTTTGAAGGAGACCGCACCGGAGATTAAGATTACCATGGCCGGCTTCTATTATGAAGATATTAATTCATCAATTTATGATTTTAGCTCAAATTGGAGGGATGGTGGACGGATACCGGACGCGGCAATTAAACTAAGAAAGGATGCGGGTCTTGTGACAACTTATTATGTGGCCTGCGGTATACCAAAACCAAATAATTTCACCTTTTCTCCTCCTTCGGAATCATGCTTTGAGGGATGGATTGCCTCGGCAATGGGCTTTGATGGTTTTCTGAGGTGGGCTTATAACAGTTGGCCAGAAAACCCAATGATTGACTCCCGATATGAAAAGTGGCCGGCTGGTGATACTTATTTTATTTATCCGGGACCGCTGAGTTCTGTGCGATTTGAAAGACTCAGGGAGGGAATCCAGGATTATGAGAAAATCAGGATAATACGAGAAGAACTAGCTAAGAATACTACTGATGAAGCTGCATTTGCTTTGAAAAGGCTAAATGATTTTCTTGGCTTAATTGATTCAAAAACCCTTGATAATAAGTCGGCTACTGAAGTAATCAATGAGGGAAAACAGTTGATATATGAAATTGTTCGTTCTGGTAGCAGTACTTCCTCACATTTCTGGGACGAAATCCCGGTTTCGCCCAGCACCACGATGCCCGGGCAGATTCAAGATGGGTATTGGCATGGCCAATATGAGCGGGTCAACCAAGAAGTAGCCCGGGTAGATAATGCTGAGATTGTTTTTTTCGGGAATTCTATTACCTGGATGTGGACTCTGGGTTCTGGTACAGGTGAGGGTGTTTGGAAGAATGAGTATTCCGCTTACAATCCCATCAATATGGGAAACTCCGGAGATATCACTCCTGTAATGCTTTACCGTGTCACCAATGGCAATCTGGACTTTGCAAAAGGGCAGCAGCCCAAGGTGGCAGTTCTGCTGTGCGGTACCAATAATTTTGTGGTAACACAGAGTGCCGGAGGCGATGTACAGTGGGACCTGGGAGCCGATTGTCCTCCTGAGGATGTGGCCAATGGCGTAAGGGCTATTGCTCAGGTATTTCGTCGCAAGTTGCCACAGACCCGAGTGATTATGATGGGGATTCTACCGGTGTCAGACAAAACAAAATGGGCCAAGTGTCAGCAGGTCAATGCGGTCAATGCTGCTCTAAATTGTAACAATAGTGAAGTGGTCTATCTGGATTTGCAGGACAAGTTCTTGCAGTCTGATGGTTCAATTAAGCAGAAACTGTTTACTGACGGAACCCATTTGACGGCCAAAGGGTATCGGGTATGGGCTAACAGTCTGGATGATCTTGTATCGGGAATGATGAAGGCAGATCCTCTGAACCCAGTGAAGATTATGCTTATTGGTGGCTCAATTACAGAGGGTGTCAGCTCTTCTGAGTCATATAGACATTACCTTGACGGGATGCTACGCAGAAAAGGGAATCTTATCGATTTTATTGGGAGTAGAAAGAAGCATAATGATAATCAAACAGAAGCGGATAGTTATCAATACGATGTAGATCATGAGGGCCACTGGGGCAAGAACTCCGATTGGCTGGCAAAGAATATGCCTGTTTTTCTCGACTCTGATGTGCCTGATGTGGCGGTTATTTACATGGGAGCTGAAGATATTGTTTCGGACTCTGGCACTGCCGAGTCGGTGACCGATGAGATTATCGACAATATCAGCAAAGTTACAAAGTCGCTGCGTTCAAAAAACGGAACCGTAAAAATTGTACTGGCCAATATTATACCCATCAAAGGGAAAACGGATGAGGTTAACCTGCTGAATATTAAGATATCCCGATACATTAAAACTCATGCCACGGCCCAGTCTCCTGTTGTGATGGCTGACCAGTATACCGGATTCATCCCTTCGGCAGACCAGGCAGATAATGGTATATTGCCCAATGCAGCCGGGGCCAAAAAGATGGCAAGAGTATTTGCTGATGTTATCAATGAAGGAAGCCTTCTGAATAATGAAACTATCAGTTCAGGAAAATGACAAGAAAGCATCTAGCTATGAAACAAATCTTCACGCTTCTCACCACCTTATTGCTAACCACACTGGCTGCACATCATGTCACCATTGCCCAGACACCTGTTATGAAATGGGATTTTGAAGCCATAAAGGAAAGGGGTGCGATTGAAATATCTACTAATATCAAAGATACCATTGAAGGTAATTTTGAATGGGTAGAGGGGGTGACCGGGAAAGGACTACGTCTCGATGGATTTACAAGCAGGATTATCCGTAATGCGGAAGATATTAAGAAACCAGGCACTGCGTTCACAATAGAGGCATGGGTTGCTTTGGGGGAATATCCATTGAACTGGTGTCCCGTAATCACTACTGAATCTGATGAAGTTAAGGGATACCGACTCCTGATTGGTCCTTACGGGCAGGTCTCTTTTGAAACTGCTATCAGCGAACAATGGATATCCTGTACAAGCGCCAATGAGACAATACCACTCAGGAAATGGATGCATATCACGGGTGTATATACTTCGCAGAAAGAAATGGCGCTATATGTGAATGGCGATCTTGTGTCTACCATGCCGATTAAGGGCTCGTTAACTTATCCTGCAAAAACCAGTTGTATTCTTGGGATGGTGAAAGTGCCAGAAAGGCCAAGCAATACAATCAGGACATGGGGAACCATTCCAACATACTTCGGATTGGATGGTATTATTGATGAAATTTATGTCTTTGACCAGACCTTAAGTGCTGACCAGGTCAAAAGCGATTTTTTAAAGTATAAAATTACAGAGCCGGATATTCAGGCCCGCAAGCTGCCTACAATTGAAAAGAACCCGGGTCATTTTGGAGCTTTTTATACAAAATTGAAATATTACCCCGGATGGGATAATCTCTGGCCTGTTGACCAGGATCCTGATATCGTTGTTTGCTTTGACAATAACCCTTCCAAGTTTATTTTCTGGAGAGGAGCCAGGTACGGACCGGGCTGGGTTTCTGAAAATGAAAACTGGATGGCCGATCAAAGCCTTGAAACCTGGGCTTACGGGAAAAATGACATCGAGGGATGTTTCGAGCATATGCAGGACCGGCATTGCCGTTTTTCGCATGTCCGGATCATTGAAAATAATGATGCAAGAGTTGTGGTGCACTGGCGCTATGCCCTGGTCAGTTCACATGATCACACCTGGATGCCCGACCCCAAAACCGGATGGGAGTGCTGGGTGGATGAATACTATTATATTTATCCAGATGGATCTGCCATCCGCAAAGTTTCATGGAATAAGGGGACAACCGGCCGCGCTATACAGTATCAGGAATCACTACCGCTTACACAAGCTGGTCAAAAAAGTGATGATGTCGTCGAAAACGAATATGTGAATGTTGCAGATTATGATAATAATACAATAACTGTTTCTGTGGATCAGGGGAAGAAGTCAGATGAATGGACAGGGAAGTATACTATTCAACAATATAATTTCAAATCAGAAAATAAACCATTTATTTGTTTTGAACCGGGAAACCATATGTGGGTGAGGTGGATTGGTGGTGGATATAACCATTTTCCTGTAAACCAGGCCCGTAGTGATGGACGATGGGCCAAAACTACAGACCGTCCAAGCCATTTCATGAGTTCACCATGCTCAAATCCGGTTATTCACGAGAATGGAAATCGTCTGTACTGGATAGGTCTGTACGGTATGAATAATATGGACATGAACGAACTGATAAGTTTCGGTCGTTCGTGGGCCTATGCCCCTGAACTCTCTCTTGTAGGTAATGGAATTATTTCTCATGGTTACGATAGAGCCCAGAGATGTTACCAGCTGGAAAACAATAATTCTGAGGTCAAGTCAATTGAGTTTACACTTTTGGGCAGCAAGGATTCTCCAGTCATTAATCCGGCAATTATTGTCAAAAACTGGAATTCAAACGGGGCAAAGATTCTTGTGAACGGGAAGGAAAGTAAAAATAGCAAAGTCGGGATTAACCATAAACTTGAAGGAGACGACCTGATTATATATATATCTTTAAAAGACGATAAACCGGTAAAAATTAATATTATGCCCTGATAGTTCAGGTTATAGAATTTTAAAATGGACAATTAAGCAAAATAATAAACATTATAATGTATAAAGCAACAAACAGATTAACAGGAAGAGGTATTATTTTAATATTCCTTATTAGTGTTTTTAGTGGGTTTAATAATAATTCGTACGGTCAATATGCAGATATTGGTCAGGACCCTCTTGAATGGTTGAGTGAGCCGCACTCTGTTTTTAGTTCAGAAGTAGTGATGAGTGTTAAAGTTCCTGATAATCAAGTGCAAATGGAGTATCGCTTTGAATGTGTAAGAGGTGATGGATATAGCAGCGAATGGCAAAGATCAAATGAATTCAAAAACACCGGTCTAAAACCTGAAACTACTTACAAGTATATAGCAAGTGTCAGGATAATAGGTGATGGAGATGAAATAATTCCTTCAACCGGGATCTATGAAGTTACCACCAGGAGGTCGACAAACATAGGTGATTCAAGGTATATTCCCGAGATCGACAGGGCTTTTGCCAATGGTGAAATTGAACTGATACCCATCAGGGTAACAGGAGATAAGGATAACCGGATAAATTTTTGTGCGATCAACAGGTGGGAAGAGGGAAAACCTGACAGCTATAATACGCCCGAATTGAGGGAGGAGTTTATAAATGATGTAAAACACTCATTCAGAACTTTTATTCCCGGTGATGAGTATGCTATTTCTCCCTTCCCTGAATATCGGGATTTCTTCAATTTGTATGCTATCTGGTGGCCAGGAATGCCGGCGTATAACTGGGAGAAAGGATTAACTACGGTTGACCTTGACGAGATCAGGGATCGATTATTTCTTCCATGGAATAGGGAAGGAAAAGGATGGGTAACATGTTTGGCGATGGTAAATTCAGACGGAGGAGGCGGTGGTGCAGCCCGGAATATTGAAACCAGAACCGGTAATGCCGTCATAGCTGGTAGAGAAACAGAAGCATTTATTCATGAATTTTCTCATACAGCTCCTGGTTTACCCGACGAGTATACTTCAAACGGTGTTTGGGGCAAAGGAGGCGAAGGATCAAATACAACGCTGGATTTTATTCCTGAAGACATTAAGTGGAGAGCCTGGATTGAGCCGGGAACTGAGATACCAACTCCATATACAATTGAAAACATGGATAAGATAGGCGTTTTTGAAGGAGCTACACACAGGCTTCACCATATTTACAGACCCACGGCAAGGGGATGTATTATGGGAGCAGGATCTTTTGCCGGGGATCCTGACGGACTATGCCCCATTTGTGTTCAGCGTACAGTATGCAGACTGTATATGTGGGTTGATCCTTTTGATGTTACCTATCCTGCTAGAAAGGAATTGAATGTTACGATACCTGGTAAGGTGCATTTTTCTGTGGATAAAATTGAAAATTTGTCTGGCTCACAAAAGTTGTCATGGCTTCTTAATGGTGAAATAATCGCAAGTGATGTTACCGAAGTTGATATCACATTTGATAATACAGATCAGTATACGGTAGAATGCAGAATGGTTGATGAGTCGGAATTTGTGAGGCCAGATTTACCTTATGTTGATTACCCGGTAGCATCGGTAAAATGGATAGTTAATAATAAGAATACCATCAGTTCATCTTTTACTAATACCATTGATATAGCATCTAAGTCTAAGGTTAAGAAAGGTCCGGGTTCTTTAAGTCTTTCAGTATCAGAGAATATACCATCAACAGGAAGCATGAATAATGGAAGCGTTCGGATCAAGGTTGACGGGGGGAAGGTACCTTATTCATATACATGGTCTGATGGAAAAATGACAGATAAACCTTTAAGGCACTTCCTTAAACCAGGAAACTATACCCTTAGCATTACTGATGCAGATGGTTTTATGAAAGAACAGGATTTTGAGATTGGAAAAGTGCCAGAGTTCTTGGTGAGCGACCTGGAGTTTAAATC
>CAYXQX010000124.1:0-8944 GCA_964467485.1 uncultured Porphyromonadaceae bacterium
GGATCAACCTGATTTTTCTTTTTGTCTTCTCCATACTGTATATGTCGGTCTTTATCCTAGCTGGCGCTTTTATTTCCAGTAAGGTGAAACACTCTTCCACGAGTATTATTATAAGCCTTCTTTGCTGGATCTGGTTCGTATTTCTGACACCGACCCTGGCAAAACACTTTGCCGAGAGTCTTATTACTATTGAAAAACAGGACAATATTAACTATTCAATGAACGAGATTGACCGGGAATTCTGGGATAAGCTTCAAAATGAAGTAACCCCACGAATTGAGAAGGAGCTTGGCATGTATAACCGTTCCTGGTGGAATGCTAACGGAGGACGAGATGGTTATTTTGAAACTGCAGGAACAGCCATGGAGGTGATGGAGTTTGAGCGGAGAATCAAAGCTGAAACAGAACCCATAAGGATCGATGATGCAGATAAAAAATGGATCATTGTGAAGGACAGGCTTGACGACCTTTACAAGCAGAAACGTTTGCAAAAAAATCTTTTAATGTTGTCTCCAACAGGAATGTTTGAAATGATCGCATCCAGCCTATGCCGAAATGATGAAAAGGCTCTGGGTGATTTCATGGAAGATGTCAGGGAATACCGCGAGACCCTTATTCGCCATTTTGAAGCAAATGAGTGGTTTAGTGATTTAAGATATATCACCGCCCAACCACTAGATGAGATCGTTAGTACTAATGAGGAGAGAAATCGAATAGCTAACACCGGACAAATTCCCGAATCCTGGAGTTATAATAATAATCCTGTTCTAGATTTAGAGGGTGTTCCTATGTTTTCTCATGCAAGCACAAGACTTCCTGCTCTACTCCACCAGAGTCTTTTATTCATCATCCTGTTGCTTGCGATCTGTAGTGTTTTGACCATCCTGACAGCCTGGTCCTTTAATAAATATGATGTACGCTAAAAATATTTTACCATGCTTGGAACTATTATACTTAAAGAATTACAAAACCACTTTTACAGTCTCCGATTCCTTATATCGCTAATTATTGTTGTCCTAATATTTGGTATTGGGACGCCAGGAGTGGTAAAAACCATCAAGACAGAACAGGATCAATATGCCCAGTTTCAACAAAACAAGGTAGAAGAATTGAAAAGAATAGCCTCAGATAATCTTACACAACTGGCTACTAAGGAAACAAATCAACAGTTTTATCCCCGATCCAACCGAATCATTTCCGATTGTAATGAGATTACTCTTCCCAATGAGATCACTTATAGCGCATATAATGTATTTGGTTTTGATGTTTCCCTCGGTAGTATAAATCCATTGCTAAAGAAATCTCATGCCTTAACATGGTCATTTGTTGTGATTATGATCCTGAGTTTCCTAGCCCTGCTATTTGCTTTTGATTCCATTTCAGGGGAGAAAGAGAGCAAGACTCTGGCATTATCGCTCTCGAATTCTATTTCAAGAGGAAGCTTACTTTTTGGAAAATTCCTTAGTATCGTAGGCCTGCTCCTCCTGATTGAATTTCTGGGTGTTCTTGTTGGATTGATCATCATTCTTATTTCAGGAGGCATTCAACTCGATGCTTATTTTATTTCAGATTGTTTTGGTTTTTTGATCCTTTCCCTATTGTGTATATCTAGCTTCACTGCGTTTGGTATGCTTTCTTCTGTATTGGCAAAAAATTCGAATGTAAGTTTGCTCATTTCTTTAAGCATCTGGTTATTATTTGTTATCATCATACCCAATTCTGCAGTTTACCTGGCCATGAAAGTATTTCCTATTGACAGTGCCTATCAAGTTCAGCAACGCATTGATCAGGACAGAGACGAGCTTAACAAAGCTGCCCCTGAAGGTAGCTGGTCATCCAATAGTAGCGATCCCTTCTACCCCCAACATGAATTAAGGGCCAATCTTCTAATGTCGTTTTTACAAAGCGATAAAAAACAACGGGATGCACATTATTCAGAGATGATGAGGCAATTTGAAAAAACCCGCAATTTGACCTTACTTTCTCCGGTTGCCCTTTTTGACTATTCAACAGAGGCATTTCTGGGGGGGGGCTATTACAGATTCAGAAAAAACTGGGATGACCTGCATGTCTATCAGGAGCAGTTTCTAGCCTATTTTAAGGAGGTCGATATGGCAGATGAGGGAAGTCCTCACTGGTATAATCCCTATGAGAGCTATTCAACCACTTCTAAATCCGTTGATTCAGAAGAAGTACCGACATTTACCGAAAACACTCCCGCCTTTGGTGAACGTCTGGCATTCATGCTCAAATATATAATTATACTCATTGTTTACACTGGCGTGATCTTCTCTCTTTGTTTCATATTCTTTATGAGATACGATCCACGTTAATAGTGGGGAGCAAGACCATGGGATGTTATACCATATAGCGCAAAAGAAAAAACCATCTACAAAAAAGATATTATGTGTGAATTAATTTAACTTTCTTCTATAAAAAACCGGCGGAGAAACTCCGCCGGTCAACCTAAATTTCATTTTTCTTCTTGGAATTTGAAAAATGAATTCGCCTCTAAGAAAAAGCACCTTCTTTTTGGGATCCTTGTATACTATTACTACAGTAGTAATTCAAATCAAGTATTATACTTCAGTCCCCGGGACTAGGCACCCACTTTTTCCAGTTCGTAGATCGTTTGTACCTGTGCAGCAGACAGCACAGTATTATATATTCTAACTTCATCCAAAGCGCCATGGTAGTATCCTCCCCAGGCCTTTGGGATAATCTTATCGATGTCGTAGTTAGTATCAACATCTGCATATTTACTTGAACCCTGACCAAATACCAGATCGTGACCGGTAACAGCAACGGCAGTACCTGGAGTGTCATCCCACACCTGCGTTTCAGTTCCACTGACGTAGAAAGTCGTTTTTCCACCACCAAATGTAACAACAAGGTGATACCAGGTATTGATATCTAATCCAGGATCAGTGTCTTTGTCATAAATTCCATCGCTTGCAGCAATGGTAAAAAATGGTTTGTTAGCGGATTGTAGCTGAAATTTATATCCATTCCATGAATGCAATCCCATAAAACGATTATTTTCAAGAATTTCTGCTACATTCACCCAAACAGAAATTGACAATTCTTGGGGATTCAGAGCTGTGTTGTAAGGAATATTCACGTGTGCACCTTCATTAAACATCAGAGCACCACCTGCGTTTCCATAACGGTCAGTAGTCCATGTAGGAAGCCCACCACCCCAGGTTCCTGAACCATCCATAAGGGTTCCATCGAAATTATTTCCTGAAAAATCGGTAAGAGTTGTACCGGCTCCATCGTCAAAGGTCCAATGAGCCATTAACGATTCCGGGGCAATAGCCTCGACCAAATTCGAATTAAACACATCTGTTGCTGCCTGAATAGAAATTGCCGTATTGTCAACTTCACTTTGAGTAGCTTCAGCATTGTCATAAACTACCTGTGCTGCATCAATTACAGCCTGGAATACTGCTTTTGATCCGCGCAAAAACTGGCCCTCTGCAGTACCTTCTGTAGACGATGCAATAAGAGCGTCAGCAGCATTAATCGCAGTTTGAAGTGCTGCTTTGTCAACAACAATTGGATCCTCTTTCTTACAACTATTAAGCAAAATAGATGTAGAAACAATCATTAGAATTAGTGTTAATAATCCCATTTTCATTTTTCTCATGATTTCAAAAAATTAAATTAATAATTAATATTTATGTTAATGTCTCTTTCACTTTGAGGTATAGGGAAATATCGATCTGTTCCATAATTAAAGTTGATATAGGCAAGAGCATCTTCGGCAATTATTTTTCCATATCGCATCAAATCAAAAAATCGATGAAATTCAAAACCAAGCTCAACTCTTCGTTCATGCATAATGGCCTCTTCTAGTTCACTTTGAGAAGCTCCTTCAATAGGAGGCAACAGGCCATCGGGTATAGTTCCAAAACCTGAAATATCTTCATCAAAGAGGTAGCTCTCTCTTGCTCTTTTACGTACAGCGTTCAGAGGATTCAGTGCTTCTAGAGACCTGCCTAACTCATTTAGCGCTTCAGCCTTAATGAGTAATATCTCGCTATATCGCATAAAAGTATAGTTAAGTTCACCATTCCCTTTATTGCCTTTATCAATCTCATCCAAGGGCTGCAGATGCTTTTTCTGAATATAACCCGTTGGTGACCATGCAGGACTGAAGGGCTCACCATTAATCCAAACATGCCCTTCTCTACCAACAGTATAATCCAGCCTCGGATCTACCACTTCCTCTGGGCTAACCTCAAACTCATCAATAAAATTCTGCCTTGGTACGTTAAAAAAGTATCCGTTTTCCTGCTGTGGTGCGAACCATTGGTTCAAAGAACTTCCCTGAAAAGGTACCTTCCCAGTTAAATGCTGGATTTCGAATACTGACTCAATATTGTTTTCGAAATCCACCATGAAATTTTGCTTATAAGCATCTAGTAATCCGTAGATATTTAACGATTCCAGGGAATCAACATAAGCGAGTGCGTCTGAATAGTTCTCCTGGAAAAGATAAGCTTTGGCGAGCAAGCCGAAAGCAGCTCCTTTAGAAGCTCTGCCCAAATTTGCCGGCGAAATATTAGCTGGTAGCCCGTTTTTAGCTGATAATAAATCAGTTTCTATTTGCTCGTAAACAATCTCTACCGTGGAAAGGGAAATGTGCAGGTCTTCAGAAGTTTTAACGGGCTCGGTTTTTAAGGGTATTTCACCGAAAATGTTTACCAATTGGAAATAATAATACGCCCGTAAAAATCTAGCTTCAGACACATACTTGTTTTGCGAAATCGCATCCATATCAATTTCCGGGACTTTTGAAATAACTTCATTGCACCTGGAAATGCCATTGTAATAATGTTTCCAGATTGCCTCAACATAACCATTATCGGCGGTGGTTTCAAAATTCTCAATAAAGGATATCTCACTCTGATCGCCCGGAATCCCACCCTTTATGGCATCATCTGAAGCTACATCACCGAAAACCCAAATACTATTTTCAATGGAGGTGAATGCTAATGGCTCATAGCATGCATTGGTTGCCAAAAGAGCATGCTCTGCAGTTTTATAGAAAGTTGCAGAGGAGTATTTGCCCTGCATATCTTCATCCAAAAAGTCTGAACATCCAAGGGTAATTGTTAATCCGGATAAAATGATCAATGATCTAAGTTTCATCTTTGTGTGATTTAAAAGGTTAGTTGTACACCTATACTTAAACTAACTGCAGAAGGATAAGTACCCCAGCCGATTCCAGCAGCCCTATCTCCCTCTGTTGTGGAATTGTCGCTAACAGTCATTTCAGGATCCAGCCCCGGATATTTAGTGAAAGTCAATAAGTTTTGCCCAACAACATAAACTCTCATTCTGTCTATGAAAAACTTATTTGAAAGCGCCTCCTGCAAGGTATAACCAATTTGGAGGTTTTTCAATCTAAAATATGATCCGTCCTCGAGGAAACGGGTAGAAGGTTTAGTATTGTTCGACTTAGCTGACCAGGAAGCTCGTGGCTGAGTATTACTAGTTCCTTCACCGGTCCACCTCTCATCGTAATACCGGTAAGTAACAGAGAAAGGACGATAAAAACCTTCAATATCTGTTGCAATCTGGTAGTAAATACTATTCCCGTAACTACCCTGCCCAAAGAGGCTAAAATCAAAACTTTTGTATTGGACTGAGATATTTGCTCCTAAGGTAAAATCCGGAATAGCACTCCCAACATGTATTCGGTCATGCTCGTCAATTATACCATCGACATTTTGATCTTTATACATAACGTCACCTGGCTTGATTTTATCCCCCTGATAAGCATGTGTGATTATATCTATGTTATTCTGGAAGATTCCCTCCATTTCATACAAGTAAAAAGAGCCTACAGGATATCCCACTTCAGTTAGAGTAGCATATACACTATTATCTATTCGTCCACCTGAAATTGGAGAATCTAACTCAAGAACCTTATTATTAAGAATTGCCATGATTGCAGAAACGGAGACTCGTCCGTTTTCATATGCTTGTTTAGCATTCACTTCAAATTCAAATCCGCTATTCAGAATTTTTCCTTTATTAACCCAGGCAGGCTCAACGGATCCTCCGGATGGAGGAATCGGCTCCTGAGTAAGCATATTACTTGTTACTTTATGGAAATAGTCTACCGTGAAATTGATACGGCTGTTGTACAAACCCAGATCAATTCCAGCATCGAATTGATTGCTTGTTTCCCATTGTATATTGGAATTTCCGTAAACTGAAATTGCATAACCGTCCGAAGAAACTCCTCCAAACGGATAGTTGTAATTTGAGTTGATCTGGTCGGAATATGCATAATATCCGACCTCCTGGTTGCCAATGGCACCAAATGATGCTCTAAGCTTAAGCAGATTAATTATTGAAACATCTTCAAAAAAATCTTCTCTATCAATTCTCCAACCCGATGAGAGTGAATAAAATGTTCCCCATCTATTTTCGGGACTAAACCGTGAAGACCCGTCTTCGCGAATTACGGCAGAGACAAGATATTTGTTCTTGTAATTATAATTCGCCCTCCCAAAAATTGAGGCCAAAGCATAGCCTTCCTTCGACTCAGAGGCTATCGTAGTACCCTGCCCGTTACCCAGATAAACCAGGTTAGCATCTTGATCCGGGTAATCTTTTTCGGAGGCTGAATTCTGATAAATAGAGCCCTTAATCAACTCGGTGCCTAGCATGACAGATAAATGATGGTCTTCGGCAAGCGAGATCTGATAGGTGAGTGCATTACTCCATGACCAGTTCATAAATTCTCCATCAACAACAGTTAGTGTATTAGGATTGTTAATACGGTTGAAGGTGCCCCATCTTTTATCAAATCTTCGTCGATTGAAATTCCCTTTATCAATTCCAAGTGTGGAAACCAGATTAAGGTTATCAGTAATTTTAAATCTAGCATCAATATTACCGAAAACCCGGGTTTCTTTCCTTACGTTGTTCTGATTCAGTGCCAATCCCTCAGGGCTGTAACCGTCTCCAAAGAACCTGGGTTCATCCGGCAAGTCAACAAACTCACCATTTTTATCATATACAGGAATAGCAGGTGTCCTGAAATATGCATACCGGACAACACTTCCACCATTACCGCCATATCCATCACCGCTGCTTCCTATCGCATTGTTTTCATCCACAGATATGTTTAGGTTTGCACCAATTGTAAGCCAGTCATAAGCATCAGTGGAGAGATTAATTTTTCCAATGGTACGTTTATAATTACTATTGAGTATTATACCTTCCTGACCAAACTGATTTGCTGAAAGCAGATATCTGGTTTTATCATTCCCTCCGCTCAATGAAATACTGTGATTTTGAACAAGGGCATTGTTAAATATCTCCTTTAAATGATTTACATTAGGCAGCGCAGCAGCATATTCATCAGAAATCAAAGGTCGCTTCAAAATATCGTTTGAGATAAAAGCATTGTCATTATTTGCAGCCTCATTGTATATCTCAACGTACTGGGCCGTATTGGTCATCTTTGTCAGGGGACCATGTCTCTGGATTCCAAACTGAGAATTAAAATTCACAATCGGTTTTCCGCTGAACCCCTTCTTGGTAGTGATTAGTACCACTCCGTTGTTAGCTCTCGAACCATAAATGGCAGCTGAAGCAGCATCCTTTAACACACTAATAGATTCAATATCCGAAACTGCCAGGTTATTTAAGGCATTGGTGGTAGGAAGCCCATCAACAATGTACAGAGGCGAATTACTGCTATTGATAGATCCGACTCCTCTGATACGAACGGATACACTTTCTCCTGGAGCCCCGGTATTTTGTGTAATATTCACCCCGGCTACCTTACCCTGCAAGGCCTGATCCACACCTGCAAGAGGAAGCGTCTCCATCTTACTCATATCTACACTTGAGACAGATCCGGTAAGATCTACCTTGCGTTTGGTACCATATCCAACGACAACCACCTCTTCAAGTAATTCTATTTTCTCCTGTAGTTGTATGTCGAAGTGCTTCGTACTGCCAACAAGAACCTCAAAAGGCTTGTACCCAACATAGGAAATAACGAGTAAAGGTTCATCAATATCTTCAGGAATGGTAAGGGAAAAATCGCCTGTAGGAGATGTAATGGCCCCTATTGTGGTGCCTTTTACAGCGACAGTAACAGCAATTAGTTCGATACCGTTAAGGTCTGTAACCTTTCCGGTAATGATCTTACTCTGAGCATTGCTATTCATTGGGATTATGAATAATCCAATGAATAGAATGAAAAAAATGTTCTTTTGTAAGTTCATAAAATGAAAATTATGGGTTAAAACTATTTGTATGCAATTACTATATCATTAAGCATGATTTTGTCACCTATTCTTTCCAGTTTGCTCTCAGCAGGGATTACCACAATGAGCATAGTCTGGTCCGCTGGTAGGGTAAAATTGCCTGTATCAGTCACCTGTGCTGCTACTATACAATGGCTGATCGCATCGTAGAGATCCACAGGCTCACTTTCATTGAAATATTCAATTACTTTATCCTCATCATATGGATTATAGTAAAGGTAGGTCGGAAAAGCCTGACTCCGGTAGAAATCAGTGGCAAGACAATTCAACTGAAGTATCTGTTCTACATTAGTTTCCCGAATGATAGAACCAAAAATACCTACATGAGCAGATCCATAGATGCTAAACATGGAGATGGGCGGTTGTCCGATTACCCAATTAGGACCATCACCAAGAGCAACAGGTGAAATGCCTTTGAGCTCATCTTTTTTATAAGGATCGGTTTTCTTTAATCCTTCATAAGCGATCACATTTTTTGTAACAGCTTTCTCACCTGGAAGCCATTGGTTTTCATCAGGTATTTCATAAGGATAAAAAAGCCTTGCCGAATTGGCGGCATTAAGCATCCATTTGGCAATAACTTTTGCATACCGGGGCTCATAGCGTACCATAGGTATCAAGGGCCAGGCCATATCAAAAGTATT
>CAYXQX010000125.1:0-6789 GCA_964467485.1 uncultured Porphyromonadaceae bacterium
AGTCGAATCCATCATAGGTATGATCTTTCCAAAAACCGATTAGCGTTTTGTAATACTCTTCGTAATCCTTTGTCGTATTTCCCTGTAAGACTATTTCCCTGCCAAGAGCCTTTGAGATAAATGGGGCATCGATATGATGTTCGTATAATGGCAAACGCTTAGGGCGACGATTGTGGAGGACGTCGAGGAAATTGTTGTAGTCGGGTGTGAACTGGGATAATTTCATGATGACTAAGATATTGATATAAGATTCCTAATGCAAAAAAAAAGGGCTGTCTCTTGTGAGACTGCCCTTTCTT
This sequence comes from uncultured Porphyromonadaceae bacterium, assembly GCA_964467485.1. Lineage (GTDB taxonomy): Bacteria > Bacteroidota > Bacteroidia > Bacteroidales > UBA12481 > JAUVKA01. The sequence goes on from CAYXQX010000125.1 coordinate 300, forward strand.
TACTTGTATGTGTTTCTTTTATTTGCTTAATGCTTTCAGTTAGGAAGTACAACTGAATCAATTACATGAATTACCCCGTTTGATGCTATAACATCAGTTTTTGAAACAATAGATTCCCCACCATTTGAATCGGTCAAAACAACATTTCCATTTTTGATGGAAGCGGTAAGATTATCACCTGAAACAGTTTTGATTGTGAATGAACCATCATTTTTCTTGATAGCTGCCAAAACATCTGCAGCCTTAAATTTACCCGCTACAACATGGTAGGTAAGGATTTTTGTAAGTTGATCTTTTGCTTCTGGCTTCAATAAAGATGCTACTGTGCCTGCAGGAAGTTTCTCAAATGCAGTGTTTGTAGGCGCGAATACTGTGAAAGGTCCGTCTCCTTGTAGAGTCCCAACCAGATCAGCAGCTTTAACTGCTGCCACGAGGGTACTAAAATCGTCAATGCCTGAAGCAATCTGAACGATATCTTTCTGCTCGTTTTGGTTGCTTTTGGATTCCATTGGGCCGCTTTCGCCACCGCATTGAGCCATTCCTTGAAGTGAAAATGCCATTACGGCCAGTCCTAATACTAATTTTTGAATTTTCATGATTTGAATTTTTACTAGTTTGTACTTATTTATTTTTAATATTTCTAATTTCAATTCGATGTTCAGGGAATAATACAAAAACATGAACAAAAGGTTTAAATTGAGTCTTGAAAATCATTCTATTTCGAGCTAAATTTGTCTAAAAAGATCATAAAAGATTGTTAAAATGAAAAGGCTGCATGACTATCAAATACAAGAAAATCAGGATAATATATTTAAATTATGTCTTGTTTAGTTAGATTGTATAAAAATTAATAGAAAAAGATAAACAAAAAAACTCCTCAAAACTAATTGTGATAAGAAATGTACTATTGTAAGTTGTATGTTTAATACCAACCTTTGGGGGAAATTTTAAAAACTCCGTTTGTTATGAAACTAAAACTCGTTTCAATTTTCTTTTCAGCATTAATGATCTTTCCATTTTCCACTACTCTTTTTGGTCAGGATAGTAAATACCCAATATCTGTCCTTGTTGTAGGATATACGAAGGAAAAAGGGATGCCAGAAACTCTCAAAAAACGAGCAACTTTTGCGGGAGTGAGTGCCGAGAGGAATAAAACGATGTTTGGAACCCGGGTGCTTGCTTTCAAAGATCTGCTTGATCAATATTTTGATGAAGTAGAGATAGTTGATTGCAGGGATTATAAGCAGGAAATGTCGGGGAAATATGATGTAACAGTTTTTGATCAAACCCCAACTCCAATAAAGGAAAGGGTGATGGAGTATGATGATGATGGGCAATTAGTTAAATATGAGGTAGCCCATTATATTACTGAGGATTATGATCATGCCACAATATTTATGAGTCATACAGCAGATAGGATTGGTCGCTCAGTAGGATCGAAACTGGATTGGCTATGTCTTTGTTTGGATGCTGAGGCTCATCACATGAATATGGAGCATCCGATTTTCAATACACCAATAAAAGTTGATTTGACCATGAAAGTTAAGCCAACGCCTGAGGGTATTTATCATTATGATTCCGGTAAGGATGTACCTAAAGAAATCCCGATGTGGAGGGTGCAAACCGAAGGTTATATGGATGGAAAAGGTTATAGGATTGGTCTGGTTTCCAGAGGAAATGGTTTTCTGGATTCTCCTGATGCTGAATATATTTCCAGCGGTGTGTGTTTAAAAGATGTTGGAGCAATTGCTCTTGGCCGACATGCAAGTTTCTTCCTTTGGGGTTTTAGCGGCTCTCCTGATTACATGACTGATGAAGCTAAACTGGTTTTTGTTAATTCGGTTGTGTACATAAATAAGTTTAAGGGGGTTAAGCCTATTGCCCGCAAACGCGACGATAGAGTGGTTATTAGAGATATATATGTCGATAACCTTCTCAAGTCTGTTTCGGATGAAGGATATAAGAAAAATGTGGCTTATTATGAGGAATTGAATAAGGACATGATGGAAAGGGTTAATGCGGCAAAGAAGAAGAAGGAAAGTGGAGCAGAACTTACTCAGGCTGACGAGTTTGCTATAATGATGGGAGCAGCTGTTATACCGACTTATGAGGATTATTTGAAAGAAAAGATGGGTGAGTATTCTAATCAATTTGGAACTGATGTTAAGGCTTTTCAGGGTTTTTTAAATGACAACAGAGAGTATTTCCACGACAGATTTATTCTTAACAGCTATTCCCTTGATCTGGATAAGGATGCCCAAAGCCTTGGGATTTCTAATAGAGATGTAAAACTGTTAGAGAAGTGTGTTGAATTACTTGTAAAAGGGGAGCAAGTTGAGTTGGCAAAAAGGCTATTGGCAAGATATACTGAAGAGAATTTTGAATCTGCCAAAGAGTGGAAGAAATGGTATATAACAAACAAGAAGAAATTCTTCTTTACTGAATCGGGTGGATATAAGTGGCTTGTAAATACTTTGTAGCAATTGAAATGAGAAAATTATTAGTGCTGATCGGTTTTCTGACTACCGTTGTATTTGTGGGCAATGCTCAGGATGTGGTAAATGAGGGGCTCAAAAAGAAGCTTACTAAATTGGTGGAGGATATTGAGGTTGTAAAACCAAACGCCTCCGATCCCGTGGCTCTTAATGCCGATATGGTTTGGTCGGATGATAAGTCTCAGTTAGGTGTGGTTATAAAAGCCAACATATTTCCAAGCTGGAATATTTACGCCTTTGTCCCTTCCACACAGCCTTTTATTGCAACTGAACCAGAACTTGAGCTGCCAAAAGGTATAACTCCTATTGGTGAGTGGAAAAAACCGGCACCTCAACTTTATGAGCAGAGAGTATTGATATATAAAGGACAAATTGTTTTTTCCAGATTTTTTAAAGTCGAAGGTGTGCTTACCGAAAAGGATACATTAAGCACAGGCTTGTACTATCAGGCTTGCGATGCAAATATGTGTTTCCCACCTAGATCCAAAGCAAAGAAACTGGTATGTAAGTAGGTTACGGGTTACGAGTTTCGGGTTTCGGGAAATTCAGATATTAATTACCCCTAGCTTTAGCTAGTGGATCAAGGAAGCCAGAAAAGACCGAGGGCTTTAGCCCAACCTTTCACTTGTCATCTCCCATCTCCAATTCCAGGGTGCCACCCATTATTATCTCTTCATGACTAATCCAAAAGCGATCGAGCTTTTCGCCATTTAGTTTAATGGATTTTATATAGATGTTTTCGCTGGAGTTGTTATGTGCAATAATTGTGAATTTTCTGCCTTTGTAATAATTCTCATCGAGGTTGATTTCTATTTTTTCAAACACAGGGCTTGTGATCTGATATTTATTATCGCCCGGATTAATGGGATGAATCCCCATGGCCGCCAGAACATACCATGCCGACATCTGACCAACATCTTCATTGCCACATAGGCCGAAAGCATCGGTACCATATGCTGATTCGCAAATTCTCCTGGTCCATTTTTGAGTTTCTTTGGGCAGGCCTATCTCATTAAAAATGAAGGGTATATGGTGGACAGGTTCATTTGGGTGGTTATAGTAATCATTCCAGAGAAAATCAGAAGGTGTATTTTCAAAGAAGCTCACTAATTCTTTCTGTATACTGTCACGGCCTCCCATTAACTCTTCCAGACCCGGAATATCATGCGGAACAAACCATCCTTGTTGGTTGGGGTTGCTTTCTGTACATCCTTGTCCGTGTACAGTTTTTCCCTTCCATGGCAGTCGTTTTCCATCCTTATTTATTGCCCGGAACCATCCTACCTCATCATCCCAGATAGTTTTGTAGTTCTTGCTTTTCAGATAGTATTCTTTGGCGATATCATTTTTCCCCAGTGATTCGGCAAAACGACCAAGGCACCAATCGGTATAAGCATATTCAAGTGTTTTGGAAATACTATGCGGGGTATATCCGGAGTCGTTATTCCCGAATACATCAACGCTGTTTTTAGAGAACCCGAATGCTTTTTCAATATCATAAGACCTGATGCCCTTTTCATAGGCGTCCACTATTACCGATACAGCCGGATTGCCAAGCATACATCCGGAGTATGAATTTAGAAATTCCCATCTTGGATAATACTGATTCCCACTTAATTCGGCCATCTGGATCAAGGAGTTAATCTCATCGTTAACCAGAGAGGGGTTAATGAGAGTTTGCAGGGGAAACTGGGAGCGGAAAACATCCCATCCGCTGAAAATTGTACGGTAGGTGAAGTCTTTAGCCTGATGTATCTTTTTATCGGCACCAACATAGTTCCCATCAGCATCGGAAAAAGCCCTCGGGTCGATCATAGTGTGGTAAAGAGCTGTGTAGAAGACTATTTTATCTTTCTCAGTACCACCCTCAATATTGATATCCTTTATGGCATCACTCCATAATCCTTTAGCTCTTTTAACTACTCCATCGAAATCCCAATCCGGAATATCGCCCATCAGGTTTTTCTTGGCACCCTCCACGCTTACAAATGATATTCCTGATTTCAACAGAACTTCGTCACCCTCTTTCGTTGGGAAATTTGAAAAGAAGCCAAGGTGTTTGCCCTGGAATTCTTTGATGTCCTTATGAATCTCAGCACGGGATACTATATCCTGATATTCCTCGCTACAAACCGATTGTCGTTTTCTTGATATCTCCTCCGGGATGCCGGCACTCCATATTCCAAATTCTTCAAGTGGCTTAGAAAACTGACAATAGAAATAAACAGTGTAATCTCCTTTTCCACCACCATTACCCCAACCACCACCCTCAGGTGGACATTTCATCCAACCGGATATGGTATGGGAGTCTTCAACCTTGATATACTGTTCCGTAGAAGTTCCACCAACGCGGCGGGATAAATCAATTTGAATTCTTGAATCCTGATTTTCAGGAAAAGTGAAGCGAATAATCCCAGCCCTGGGAGCTGCTGTTAGTTCCGTTTTAATCCCATAATCTGAAAGAAGAACGCTATAATATCCTGCTTCAGCTATTTCATCATCATGTGAAAACCTAGATCTATACCCTTTCTCCGGGAAATCTTCTTCGCCCTTGTTGGTGTGCATATCTCCAACAGTTGGCATCACCAGGAAATTCCCCAGATCGCCGTACCAACCTATACCGCTCATATGCGTGAAGCTGAACCCCTCAATGGTTTTATGGCTATATGAATATCCGGGGCCGTTATCACCCCCGGTTTTAGTATCCGGACTCAATTGAACCAGTCCGAAAGGAGTAGCTGCTCCCGGAAATGTTTTCCCAAAACCATGAGCATCAGCAGTCTTCTTGGCGTAGGTTACAGCTCCGATAATAGGTTTGATGTAATCGACGTTTGAGGGTTTCATGGTGCAGGCGGAGATTAGTAAGAGAAGAGGTATTATTCTTAGGTATTTCATAGCAACTTCCATAATCCACTAGCTGAAGCTAGTGGTAAATAATAATTGCCCCGAGCTTTATCAAGGTTAATAATTGTCCCGAGCTTCAGCTCGGGGTTTAAAATGCAAAGAACATAGCAGGCTTTCGCCCAATAAAAATAATCAATCATTTGTCTTTATCAGGCTTTGTCTATCCCGATTAACAATCAATTTAGTCACATCCGGCCTGGAATAGTGTCCTGCAGGATCGAAATTTTGTCGTTCTTCGAGTACCCGGTTAAAATCTAGTGTTTCGTAGAAGATTTCTTCCTCATTGCTAACTGGTTCAAGAACCCATTTGCCATCCGGACCGGCTATGCATGAGCCTCCATCGGCAAGCCAGCCTGGACATTTTTCCAGTATCTTTTCAATGTGAGGAGTATCTGCCGGGAAGTCTTCTTTTCTCATTAATCCTGATACTGATATTACAAATGATCTACCCTCTAGTGCTGCAAATCTTGTAATATCTATTGTATTCCTCTTTGATCCTGGCCATACTGCGACATGAAGATCTTCGCCCATGCCATAGAGGGCGGTTCTGGATAATGGCATCCAGTTTTCCCAGCAATTCAGTCCGCCAACAGTGAAATCCTTAAGAGGGTGAACTCTCAGTCCATGACCATCTCCGGGTGACCAGGTAAGACGTTCATCATAAGTGGGTTGTAGTTTTCTGTGGGTTGAGCAAATTTCACCATTATTATTGATGTAAACGAGAGTAGCATACAAACTGTGACTACCTCTGTTTTGGGCTCTTTCGATTATACCAAGATAGATTGCGATCTTCTTTTCCTTTGCCAGCTTGCATACTCCATCCAAATCTCCCTTTTCAATCTGAACAGAATTTCTGATATAGTGAGCATGCAATTCTTTTTGAACTTTTGCATCCCAGGCAGCTCCATCGGTTAGGGCAACCCAGAATGGATATCCTGGTAGTAATCCTTCACCGAAAACAACCAATTCTGCGCCCTTGTTACCGGCGTCGGAGATATATGATTCTATTTTTTTTAGGGTCTGTTCTTTATTGAGCCATACAGGTGCTATCTGAGCAAGCGCCACTTTGAGAAGATTTGATTTTTCCATTT
>CAYXQX010000125.1:6889-8933 GCA_964467485.1 uncultured Porphyromonadaceae bacterium
CATACAGGTGCTATCTGAGCAAGCGCCACTTTGAGAAGATTTGATTTTTCCATTTCATCCTAAATTTGATCACTAAAAATGTGAAATTAGTGATAATAAATTATTTGTAATCAAAAATACAGAAGCCAATGTCTCAATTATAGGTGTGTGAAAACGATCGTTTTATAATTCTCCCCTTGTGTGTTTTAGGGGTATAACTATACTGTAGGAATCATCACCTTTCTTTATACCAAGAGTTAGAGCTTTGGGGACTCCATTTTCAATATAAACAAAGGGTCTTTCCATTCTGTCGGGTTCCAGGAAGGAACCATCTTTGAGAAGAATCTTTTTCTTTGTAATCTCGTAATATTCAGCCTTTTTCCAGTTTAGGCCATCTCCTGATGTCATCATCCCGATGTAGGTATGGGCATGGAATACAGCATAGAACCTATCCTGTTCCTCATCAAACCACATAGAAACATCCTCAGTATCCAGATTGTCGATTACTGGTTTATTTTGGATCTCAAATGGGCCAGTTGGTGTTGGCGCCACAGCAATTGCCTGGTTCCGTATGAAGCGGGTTTCATTTGGTTTGTCACCCTTGATAATCAGGTAATACTTATCGTCGGATCCTTTGGCTATTGCCGGATTTACGGTGAGGGTTGTTATTGGTCCGCTTGGCTCAACGATTGGATTATCCAGTCGTTTCCATGGGCCGTTAAGTGATTCGGAAACAGCTACTCCCGTTCTTTGATTTTCCCGCAGAGCAAGGCGGGTTTCATTCTTAGTAGATTTAGTTGCCATCTCAATCAGCTTCTTGTTGCTTAATCCCTTGCGGCCAACATTGGTGCCGATGTAATAGAGGTAGTACTTCCCATCGAAATATTTGATTTTTGGATTATGAGCGGTTATGTCGTCCCAATATTTATTGTCATTACGCCCCTTCAGAGCTGTTTCCAAGTATTTATATGGTCCGGTGGGACTGTCCGAAACAGCATGTGCGATTTCTGAATGGGTAAGCCATGCACCAAAACTATATTCTCTAGGCCAGCGTGCATAGAACATATGGTATTTACCATCCTCACCTTTGATGATTGAGCTACCCCAATTAAAATAGTCAGCATCTCTGAAGATGCCATCTTCGGAGAGGGGCTGGATCATGGGGGCAATGTTGGTTTGCTGAGAGTTTTCTTGTGCTTTCGATGGGCTTATGAAAAGTAAAAGTATTAAGCCTATTAGAATGAATGTGAGATTATTATAATTCATAGTTTTGGTTTTTGTTGTTGCAATCTGTCTCATCCCAGTTCTCTCCTATGTTCGCTTCGCTCTCAGGAGAAGGCGTAGATTAATTTTCTTTTAGGAATATTATTCCATCGCGGATTAAATATATTGCTAAGATGATCAAAATGATACCTAAAATTCGGATCACCCAAAGATAACCTTTTGTTCCCAGAACATTTTTTGATCTATCTGATAGCCAGGCGATAATTAGCTTTGCCCCGACAATGCAAATATAGAAAGAGGCAACGAAAAGTATTGCTGACATAGGCTCTATATTCCATGCTTTTATAGCCATTGGGGAGCCTACAAGTAGCCAGAAAAGATATGGATGGGGGCTAAGGAGATTGACAAATACGGCTTTCCAGAATGTAGTGGATTTTTGGGGTTTTATTTCCGACTGAATAGGCTTCACCATGATGCTTTCATATGCCAGAAGGAGGATGAATCCTGCACCCAGAAAAGAGATAATGCCCAATATTGTATTGTACTCAGTGAGGCGGGTTAAAATCAGGATAGATAATAATATAACCGGCAGATCAGAGAAAAATGGTACGGTCGCTACTTTCATCCCTGCTTTCCTCCCATTTTGCAAGCTCTCACGGATTACCAAAGCAAGGACTGGCCCCGGTGAAATACCGGCCACAAGACCCAGAGTTGCTCCAGCGATGATGTATTGGATTAGGTTCATTTTTTTGCTCGTTACTCTGTTACTCGTTACTCTGTTACTCTGTTACTCGTTATTCGTTACTCTGTTATCCCGTTATCCGGTTACTTGATGATTTAT
>CAYXQX010000126.1:0-8894 GCA_964467485.1 uncultured Porphyromonadaceae bacterium
TAAATGGTTTCTCCACAACCAGGTGTTTTCCTGCTTCCAGAGCCTGCTTACAAAAAGAGTGATGAAGATGATCAGGAACATTGACAAGCAACAAATTTATTTCCTTATCATTTAGAAGGTCCTCGAAATTCCTGTAGGTTTTTATATCAGGATAAAATTTTGAAGCCTCATTCTTTGTCCTCTCCAGAACTGCCTTTAATACAAATTCCGGATGAGCATCGAGCAAGGGACCATGAAATACCCTGCCAGACATCCCGAATGAACATAATCCGCAAATGATCTTATCCATATTTCTTTTTGCTTAAACGGTTATCCGGTTATCCCGTTATCCCGTTATCCGGAATTATTTTAGGTATTGATCAAGCCATTCAGCAAATGTTCTCTGCCACAATATTCCATTTTGAGGTGATAAGACCCAATGGCTTTCCTCCGGGAAATAAAGATATCTGGCAGGTACACCTAGTAATTTAGCTGCATTGAAGGCTTGCATTCCCTGACTGGCAACTATTCTGTAATCTTTTTCGCCATGAATTACCAGGATTGGGGTATCCCAATTTTGAACAAATTTGTGAGGTGAATTGGCATAGCTCCACTGCACAACCGGATTTGTTGTATCCCAGAATGGGCCGCCAAGATCCCAGTTCACAAACCACATCTCATCTGTTTCAAGGTACTGGCTTTCGAAATTAAACATCCCGTCGTGGGCTATGAAAGCACTAAATCTTTTTTCATGATTACCAGCCAGCCAATATACGCTGAAGCCTCCATATGAAGCACCAACGGCACCTAATTTAGTTTCATCAACATAGGGTTCAAGAGCGATATTATCAATTGCAGAGAGGTAATCTTTCATGTTTTGGCCACCATAGTCACCTGATATCTGCTCCAGCCACTCCTGTCCAAAGCCAGGCAAGCCCCGTCTGTTTGGTGCAACAACAATATATCCGTTGGCTGCCATCATCTGGAAATTCCATCTATAGGACCAGAACTGGCTGACAGTACCTTGAGGTCCTCCCTGACAATATAATAGGGTAGGGTATTTTTTGTTAGGATCAAAGTTAGGAGGATATATGATCCATGTTTTCATCTGCTTAGCATCCGTTGTCATTATCCATTTTGATTCCACTTTACCCATAGTTAGTTGATCGAGTATCCCCTTATTGATAAAGGATAATTCATCAGCTTCACCATTGGAGGCGTTGACAGCGTATATTTCATCAGGTTTTGACATTGATTTCCTGGTTGCGAGTAACTTATCTCCCACAGGGAAAACACTGGCATAATTATGAATACCTTCGGTGAGCTTACTGATCATGTTATCGGTCAGAGTGTATTTATATATCTCATCTGTAGCATGATAGTCTGATACAAAATAAATAGTCCTGCTGTCGTCGGTCCATGCCAGTGACATTACATTCTGGTCAAATTCTTCGGTAACATATTTCTTATCACCGCTCATAATATTCATCAGGAATAACCTGTTTTTATCAGACTCATAACCATCTCTTTCCATGCTTTCCCAGGCCAACCATTTCCCATCAGGAGAATAAGAAGGATTGATATCATAGCCCATCATCCCTCCGGTAAGGTTCCTGGTTCTTCCGGAGTTTATGTCATATTCAAAGAGGTCTGAGTTTGTTGACAGGGTATATTCAACTCCTTTTTTCTTTCGGCTGGTATAAACCAGTTTCTTGCCATCCGGTGACCAGGTGATTTGCTCCATTCCGCCAAAAGGCTTGAGCGGGGCATCCCAGGGTTCATCTACCATAATATCTTTGACCTCAGAAATCACTCCGTCCTCATACTTTGCAATAAAAATATGAGTATAAGTATCCACCCAGCTGTCCCAGTGCCGGTGCATCAGGTCGTCAATAATGCGGGCATTGCTCTTTGGGAGATCAGGATGCATGTCATGCACGTTGTCCTCAATCTTCACCTCTTTAAGAAAGGCAATGTGTTTCATGTCAGGTGAATAGGAAAATCCTCCAACACCTTCGGGGCTGCCTTCAAGTTTGCTCAAGAGGGTGCCATCAGGATTCATTTCGTGAATAATACCACTCCGGATAAAACCAATCCTTTCACCATCAGCTCTCCAAAGGGGATTGTTCTCATTCTCCGGGCTATTTGTTAGAGTGCTTGCTTCGCCGCCCTCCACTGGCAAGGAATACAAATCCCTGTAACTCCTGTTTTCTTCTATGTTATAGTAGGTAACACTGTATAGGATTTGCTTATGATCAGGAGAAATACTCACACCTCCAAGCCGTCCGAATGACCACAGAACTTCCGGAGTCATAATATCAGATTTTAACTTAGGGGTGTTAGGCTGGTAATTTTTACTATTCTCAGAATTATTGCATGCTACCATCAGGCTAATTAAAGTTATGGTAATGAGGGGTATAAATATTTTTTTCATCGATTAAATGTTTTTAGAACGGAGAATCGAAGATACGGAAAATTGGGAATGTTTCACCTAGCCCTCCGACCCGGGTGAATCCTACTGCACCTTATAAGGTTTCCCCTGTTCGATTCTGCTAATCCCTTTTATACTGAGGGTGTAATCTGATTTTATTTCCAGAGACTTTTTGTAGTCATTCTGAGCGTTCTTCAATTTACCTAATATCTCGTAGCAAAATCCCCTGTTATACCAAGCTTCGAGATACCTTGGCTCTTTCTCAATAGCCTGGGTAAACCATTCGGTGGCCGCATCAAAATCCTGGCGATAGACCATATTGATATATCCCATGTTGTAATAGGGGTTGGCAATATCTTGTGTGATATTCTCAATTATGTAATTGTATTCTTCCTCAGCCTCTTCTATCCTTTCATTGTCCTGGAAATACATGGCAAGATTATATCTGGCTTCATAACTATCGTCCATTATATCGATAGCCGCTCTATAATAATCAATTGCCAGGTCATTGAATTGTTCAGCATTTATTCTTGCCAGGGTAATATATCCCTGATAGAAGTCTGCTTCTTTTTCCACAGCAATCTGCAGACTTTTAACAGCCCCCAGAGTATCCTTGTTTTCAAGTCTGATAAGGCCTTCCAGGAAGTATATTTGAGCCAGATCATTATTGATTAATGCTACATCTCTCAAGATTATTTGTGATTTACCATACTCCCTTTGGAAAAGATGAATCTCTGCTTTCTTCAGAAGCACATCAGTGTTTTCCGGGAAGATATTTAAGCATTTGTCCAAGGCTTTAATTGCCGTGTTTGGTTGGGAGTTATAGATGAAATACTCGGCCTGTTTGACATAATAATCAGGTTTGAGTGAATCAATTGTAATTGCCACACTAATATCAGTAAGAGCCGGACCAAATTTCTCCTGAGCGGCGTACAATTCGGATCTCCTAAAAAAGAGATCAGCGTTGATAGGAGTCTTCCTGATTTGCTTATTCAAACTCTCTATGGTTGGTACCGTATCATTAGATAGGGAGTCGGTTATCTCTTCACTTGTACTCTCTTTTTCTGCCTTTGGGGAATTGCAACTGCTAACTCCTGATATAATAAAGGCTGTAAATAGTAGAAAGGCCGCCCATGAGACGGCCTTTGTTTTATTTTTTCGCATTTGTAATAGCGTCTCTGATTTTATTTTCTAACTCTTCTGCAAGCTCAATATTATCTTCCAGAAGACTTTTGACTGCATCACGTCCCTGTCCAAGTTTTGTTTCTCCATATGAGAACCAGGATCCGCTTTTCTTAATAATCTCAAAATCTACTCCGAGGTCGATTATCTCGCCTGTTTTGGAGATACCCTTCCCGTACATCAGGTCAAATTCGGCCTTTTGGAATGGGGGAGCGATTTTGTTTTTAACAATTTTAGCCCGGGTTCTATTACCTACGGCTTGATCACCATCTTTCAACTGACCAATTCTGCGGACGTCAATCCTGACAGAGGCATAAAATTTCAAAGCATTACCACCAGTTGTTGTTTCTGGATTTCCGAACATTACACCGATTTTTTCCCTGAGTTGATTAATGAAAATCACACAGGTTTTTGTCCGGCTTATACTGCTTGTGAGTTTACGAAGGGCCTGGGACATGAGCCTTGCCTGTAATCCCATTCTTGAATCACCCATTTCACCCTCAATCTCCGCTTTGGGTGTAAGGGCTGCAACTGAGTCGATAACGATAATATCTATTGCTCCTGATCTTATGAGGTGGTCGGTTATTTCCAGTGCCTGTTCTCCATTGTCCGGCTGAGAAATCAGTAAGTTTTCTACATCCACTCCCAGATTTTCAGCATAGAAACGGTCGAAGGCATGTTCAGCATCAATAAATGCCGCTGTACCACCCTTTTTTTGCGATTGGGCGATAGCATGAATTGCAAGAGTTGTTTTTCCTGATGATTCCGGTCCATATATCTCAATTACACGTCCCTTAGGATAACCTCCAATTCCAAGGGAAAGGTCCAGAGCTATAGAGCCCGAGGATATTGCCGGAATGTTTTCCACGGCCTTGTCGCCCATACGCATAATTGTTCCTTTACCATAGGATTTTTCAATCTTGTCCAGAGTTAATTTTAATGCTTTGAGCTTTTCAGGGTTTTGTTCTTTGTTTTTTTCCATCATATAATGCGTTTAGTATTCATAAGGATAGATGCTTTTTTTAGCTGAAAATGGAAAGGAACATCTATTTATTTATCTCATTTAATATTTGCTGTGTATGGCTCTTGGTGTTGACTTTCGTAAATACCTTTTGTATCAGGCCTTTCTCATCGATAATAAAAGTAATCCGATGAATGCCCATATATGTGCGTCCCATCATCTTTTTTTCTCCCCAGATACCATAATCATTTAAAATCTTTTTGTCAACATCAGAGATAAGGTCAAACGGCAAGTCAAATTTCGATCTGAATTTGTCATGTGATTTTTCGCTATCTGCACTTATTCCAATAACTTCATATCCCAAATCCCTCAATTCCTGGTAATTATCCCTCAGGTTACACGCTTCTGCTGTGCATCCTGGAGTATTATCTTTAGGGTATGAATATAGTATTACTTTTTTGCCAAGAAATTGTTCCAGAGATTTCTTTTCTCCCTGGTGATTTATGAATTCAAATAAGGGGGCTTTATCCCCTTCTTTCAGGTGTGTCATAATTCGCCAAATTAATTAATCTACAAATATATCAACTTAAGGCGGTTTAGCTTTGTCCGAATTCTGGAACTTTATTAACAAGAGTAGGTTAAATTGTCGATAAAAATTATTATTTTGTGTGCCCCAAATTCCGGTCAGGTGCCGGTAGTACTATAAGAGATGAAACAGAATGTTGAAAAAAAACTAAGTCGTTCTCAGCGCGTTACAGAAAGTAAAGGGGCTGAGTCGAGGTTTTTAACCTTACATAATGATGACGTCAACACTTTTGATTATGTGATTGATTCATTAATTGCGGTTTGTGAACATGATGCTATACAGGCCGAGCAGTGTGCCTATATAACTCATCATAAAGGCAAATGTGACGTAAAAAAGGGCACATACAATGTTCTTGATGTAATGCGTCAGACTCTTCTCGATAGGGGACTCCAGGTAACCATAGATTAATCTGATATGACTGTATTAGGAATTGTTTTGCTTGTCCTTGCCGGAATACTTTTGTTTTTACTTGAGTTTCTGGTTGTACCCGGAGTAACCATTGCGGGCATAGGAGGATTATTATTTTTTGCGGGAGCGGTTTATCTTGCTTTTGAGAATCTCGGTAATACTGCCGGTATTATTGTATTGGTAGTTGTTGTTGTTACCATAATTATTGCTCTGATTTATGGCCTTCGTGCCAAAACCTGGTCTCGCATTTCTTTGAGTACCCAGGTTAAGTCGAGAGTAAATCATGTTGATAGCCTGTCTGTAGAACCGGGTGACAAGGGTTTGACTATCACTCGTCTTGGTCCTATCGGAAAAGTAAGGATAGGTGATGTAAATTGTGAAGGTCAGTCAATAGGACCTTACATTGATGAAAACACAGAAATTGAAGTGGTTCAGGTTAAGACCAACCACGTTATTGTAAAACCAATAGATAATAAATAATGGACACTAATGTTGCTTATTTAGTAGGAATTGTAGCTGTTGCAGTCGTAGGACTTGCTCTGCTGCTTTACATTGTACCTATCGGATTGTGGTTTCAGGCCCTGATCTCCGGTGTACGTGTATCACTTATCCAATTGATCTTTATGAGGTGGAGGAAAGTTCCGCCAAAAGCTATAGTTAATGCTCTTATAACCAGTACTAAGGCTGGTTTGAGCTTGAATCGCGATGATCTTGAAGCTCACTATCTTGCGGGTGGGCACGTCCAGCTTGTTGTGAATGCACTAGTATCTGCTGACAAGGCGAATCTAGGACTTCCATTCAAGATGGCTACTGCCATTGACCTTGCCGGTCGTGATGTTCTTGAGGCGGTTCAAATGTCTGTAAACCCGAAGGTTATCAATACACCTCCTGTAAAGGCTGTTGCCAAGGATGGTATTGAGTTGATCTGTAAGGCCAGGGTAACTGTAAGGGCTAGTATCAAGCAGCTCGTTGGGGGTGCCGGTGAAGAAACTGTTCTTGCCCGTGTTGGTGAGGGTATTGTATCTTCAATCGGTTCTGCTGATTCACATAAAGCTGTTCTTGAAAATCCTGATTTTATCTCCAGGGTTGTTTTGGAGAAGGGTTTGGATGCGGGTACAGCATTTGAGATTCTTTCAATTGATATAGCTGATATCGACATTGGAAAAAACATCGGAGCTGTATTGCAGATGGATCAAGCCAATGCTGATAAGAATATTGCCCAGGCCAAGGCTGAAGAACGTCGTGCCATGGCTGTTGCCCTTGAGCAGGAGATGATCGCCAAAGCTCAGGAGGCACGTGCTAAGGTTATCCAGGCTGAAGCGGAGGTTCCATTAGCTATGGCTGATGCCTTTAGGAAGGGTAATATGGGTATTATGGATTATTATAAATTCAAAAATATCGAATCAGATACTAACATGAGGAATTCCATTACTGATGTTCCCGGGACGGGTGATATTGGTGACGATTAATCCTGATATAAAAAGATTAGTGCAAGATTAAATATCATTTTGTTTAAAAGGGAATATTATTTAGTTTTGCACAACTTTTTTGGAGAGGTGGGAGAGTGGCTTAATCCACCAGTTTGCTAAACTGACGTAGCTGTTACGGCTACCGGGGGTTCGAATCCCCCCCTCTCCGCAAAGCGGGTTTGAGTTTGGGTGTGATGGAAGTGTGGGTGTGAGAAAAGATTAAGAGGGGAAGATAATTCCCCTTTTTTATTAAAATGAATTATCATGTTTGATTTTGAGAAGTTAGATTTGTACACTGAGCTTAAGAAGCTTAATATACTGGTATACCAGACTATAAGAGGATTGGACGGAGTTGATAGTTTTGTTATTGATCAGTGGAAAAGGGCAAGTTTAAGTTCAGTATTAAATCTTGCAGAAGGAACAGGTAGGATGACTCCGGCAGACAAGAAGCACTTCTACACTATTGCACGTGGCAGTGTTTTTGAGTGCGTAGCTATCCTTGATTTAATCCACCGTTTGGGGCAAATCGATGAAGAGTTGTACAACACTTTTTACGCCGGATACGAAAAAGTTTCAAAAATGCTTCTTGGCATGTATCGTAGTCAACAATAAAATACTATATTTGCACCTCGAAAATCACAATTGATTTCGAAAAACACACACACACACACACAAACCGATCTCGGGGTATAGCGCAGTCCGGTTAGCGCACCTGCTTTGGGAGCAGGGGGTCGGGAGTTCGAATCTCTCTACCCCGACAACTGAAAGACAGAGAGTTAGCAAAAAGCTAGCTCTCTTTTTTTATGCCCTGGTTTAAACATAGTGTAAACTATTTTGGTTTTATTTCTCCATGATAAAACAGCAGAATGCATAAACAGATTCCATTGTATAATTATAATCAGGACTGAGAAATTCCGCATTCTAAATATCAGAAAGATGTAATCCAATCATATTTCCTGCAAAAATTCTTCATTTTTTCGCCTCTCCGCTTAGGGCGGGCTTGGTATCACTATCGTAACAAGGCGAAGCCTTGTGTTACAAAAACCACTTATCATTCAGATAGTCAGAGAATTGAGATTTTGTAGTTGCGAATAAATGTTGAGTTTCTAGGGGTACTTTTTTCTCACATAGAAAAAGGGCACAAAAGATCATGTCTGGAGAGGAAACTCACGGTCATATTTCCTAAAAAAAGTAAATGAATTTTCGCCTAGAGCCATAGGGCGGGCTTGGTATCACTATCGTAACAAGGCGAAGCCTTGTGATGTTATTTTAAGCTATTACGCAACTACACAGTACTTTAATGTTTTAAATTTGTCACAAGTTTTTGAATATATAATTTCCTTTTTTCTCACATCAAAAAAAGGAAGCAAAAAATCATGTCAAGAACGAAATCTCACCATCATATATCCTGCAAAGATTCGCTTCTTTTTCGCCTTTCAGCATAGGGCGGGCTTGGTATCACTATCGTAACAAGGCACAGCCTTACACCGGCTGGGTTTCCATTCTTTCTGGCAATCAACGAGTTGATGTTTGAAATCCTGGAAACCCAGCCGGTGTAAAATTCCTTTTTTTCTCTACTGAAAGAAAGGAAGCAAAAAAAGAGGTTAGTAAATAAATCTTTCTTTTCTGAAAATATCATTCTTTCCGCTTCTACTATCTCCTATAAGCTCTAAAGAACCAAAACCCTATAATGCGGATTCTTGTGAACCATGGCTCCTTCTTGGTTTGTCTATCAATCAATCAATCGGCTCATTATTTACCAAGCGAAGTTCCTATGGCTCGAACTGCACCTAAGAAACGGGCTACTAAATTCATTTTTACCTTAATAAAAAGATATATAGAGCCAAAAATTACATGGGGGCTAATTCTGAACTACAA
>CAYXQX010000127.1:0-8801 GCA_964467485.1 uncultured Porphyromonadaceae bacterium
GCATAAGTGCTATCGTTATAATAAGTAACAATACTGGTTGGCTTTTCTACCGTGGAATGTTAGTGTGTGATTGCATCCTCTCCTTCAAATATCCCATCTTTTTGCTACTTCCTTTAAATGTTGATTTGTGATCGCAATATATGGCTTCATACTCCTGTAATCTGAGTGTCCAGACATCTTCATAACATCTTGAATAGGTATTCCTTTCATTAGGCATGTGGTTATAAATGTTTTACGTGCTACATGTGAAGATATTGCTTTGTGGAGTGGCTTGATCTCTCTCTTTAAGGATCGCCCCTGGTAATACAATACTTCTATACTCCTGTTGAGATTTAACATCTTGAAAAGCTCTTTTAGGTATTGGTTGTAGTTTGTGTAGCAAATTTGAGGTGATTGACCTGACCATTTCTGGAGTATCTCTTTTGTGGTTTTAAATAGTGGTACCAGAGCCTTACCTCCTGTCTTTTTAGATCTATATTCAATTATCCCATTTTTGATCCATTCAGGCCTAAATCTCTGTGAATCAGAATGCCTCATTCCAGTAGTACAGCAAAATAAGAATAAGTCGAGAGGTTTTTTATAGTATCCTATATCATTGGCATTAATAAGCAAATTTATTTCTTCTTCAGTTATGTAAATTGGGTCATCAATATTGGTCCAGCTGTAGCGTATAAAGGAGAAGTCCTCATCAGGATAAGCCCAAACTAAGAACCTTTTCAGGACTTTCGTGTGCTTGTCGATGGTTGAATCTCTTAATGACTTATCCTTAGCCAAATAATTAATGAAGAATTCGAAATTTGATTTAGTAAATTCATTTAGTTTGCCAGAGATATTTTTATCTACAAAGTGGGATAGGACTACTTGGGTGTTGAGCATATTCCTGATAGTAGCCTTGGCAAGAATGGGTCTTTTTATTTCAATCCAATTCTTGAAATCTTCAATGATGTTTATTTTCAGGGGATCCTCTGGCTTATTTCTTTTATTGTATTCTTTGCGCAAATTATCTATTGTCAGTGGGATGTCATTTGCTTTAATATAGTTTGTTGTATTAATCAGTTCTTGGAGGGTTGAGCTGATTTGTAAAGAAAAAGCATCATATTCAGGGTGACTTCTCTTTAATTTATGATTTTGGGAGTCCCAATATTTTACAGGGATACTTAAGCCAGTTGATACTTTAAATCTTTTGTTTTGATGCGCACCTATTGCGTACACTAAATCTCTATAACGCCTGATTGTAAATTTCATGTTAAATTACATTAGTCAGGTTGTCAGGTAGTTGAAAATAAGTAGATGTTGCTAAATCCTCTCGTCGTGACCGCGAGTAGAGGAGAAAAAGCCCTGAGAGCACACGCTCGAGGGGCTTTGATCTTTTATAGCTACAACGGTAGGTCTCGATTAGGTTCCGGATCTCCGCTTCGTCCGAAATGACCTTCACTTTTCACCCGGCACTTACATTGTGCGCTTTAGCAACTGAATAGCTGCCGTGAAATGATTAAATAAATTGCTACTTTTGAGTATTGCCCCCTTCATATAAACTTTATATAATTAATGAAGAGAATCCTTTGTGTTATTGTATTGATTACAACATTATCAACTGCAAAGGCTGATGTAATCTATTCTCCCTATATGCTTAACATGCTCAGCTATTCGATTGAAGGGGTGTATAGTTTAGAATTTGCACTGAACTATAATTCCTCTATAAGCTGGTGGAGTGGAGTAGGTTTTCTTGGATCAATAATAGTGCCTAGGGTTGTTCCTTTTTATGGTATTGAAACAGCGATTGAGGTAAGAAGATATTTCAAACCTGATACTTATGAAGGTTATAATTTAGGATTATATTTTGGTACAGCATTGATGAGATTTCCAAAGGTTCGACAGGATTCTTACTACTTAGGTTTTGTTCCTGGAATCAAGTTGACTCGCAAATCATATATTAAATCAAAAATACTGCTAGAACCTTATGTGAGTCTATCCGCACCTATTACATATATGTATCCTCAGCATTTTGATTTCCCAGTTTTTCCTGTACTTACGGTAGGTGTTCGTATTGGATTTAATAGCTTGGTAAGATCAAAACAGTCCTAAATTGTTAAAGTACGTTATCATTACACTAACAGTAAAAAGTAAACATTATATTTAATAAACCTTACAACATTAAAATGAGAGTTCCCATATCAATATTGCTCCCATTAATACTTTTAGGTGTGTCAAGTTGTGTTTCTGAGAGTACAAGTGACATTGATACGAAATATATCTTATCAGGATAGCGTTTAATAATTGTTGTTGTTCTGTGGATTGTTAAGACAATTATCTAAGCCTAATGAAATCTTGTAAAATACTTATTATCAGTGCCATTATATTTTGTGTGTCATTGCCAACAAGCTATTCCCAAATATCAAGTGATGACCTACTTGGTCAATACAATGCTTTTACCCCAGCAGTCCCTTTTTTGCTATTTTCTCCGACTGCTGAGATTGGAGGTTTAGCCAATATTCAATCAGTTTCTGGTCAATCTGGATTTTCGGGTGTTTTTGGAAATCCTGGTTTGCTTTCCGGAGACAGCGCTAAATTTGGTTTTGTAGCAGCTTATATGCCATGGATTAGAGAGCTTATTCCGGATTTTAATTATTACAGCCTTGGTGGGTTTTATCGTATATCAGAAAAACATGTTATTGGAGTAAATGGAGTGATTCTGCAACAGGGTGAAATAAACTACCTAAATATTCCAGGACAAACGCCAGGTCCATTCAGACCATTGGAGTTAGCCCCCTCAATTTCTTATTCATACAGCATTAGCAAGCTTATGTCCTTTGGAGTAAGAGCAAAATATATTTATAGTGATTTAGTTGGTAGATATGTGGGTGGTGTAGAATCCACTCCCGGACAAGCTTTGGCTTTTGATGTAGGGTTTAGTAAAAATTTCATAAATAAGAACCGCAGAAGTTCTCATCAGGTAGGGGTAACTCTACAGAATGTTGGTTCAAAAATATCCTACTCCAAAAATTCGGATAAGAATTTTATTCCAATCAATCTGAGAGTTGGATATCGTTACAATTACAGGATCTCTTATAGAAGCAACATTTTTGTTTCCTATGAAATTGAAAAGCTACTGATCCCAAGTCCACCTATATATTTCAAAGACTCATTGACCATAAGCCATGCTCCCGCTATTGAGTATGGTTATGATCCAAATGTCAGTGTTCCTTTAGGTATGATCAGGTCGTTTTATGATGCTCCTGATGGACTAAGCGAGGAATTGCATGAGATTCAACATCACATAGCAATAGGCTTAAAACTTAATCGTTTTCGTGTATCGGGAGGATATTTTCATCAGGATGCAACAAAAGGCCATAACAAATACTTTTCAATTGGCACAGGTGTAGATTACCGAAGCCTAAGACTTGATATGTGCTATATTATACCAGTATATAAAAACTCCTATTTGACTAGTACTTTTCAGCTTGCGTTGGGATTTATCATTGATTAATATACAGACCGTTATAATTGTTAGCAAGGAATTTTATACTTTAAACTGGCTAAACCAAAAACTGACCAAGATGAATACTCTTCTAAATCGCTTCCTTTTTATATTATTGGCTTGCCTACTGCTGATATCCTGTGGTAAGAATTCGGAAACAGTAGAAATGAGAAATGGTGTAATTGACATTAATGTTACTGAAGCTCTAAAAAATGTAAGAGATTTCAATTTAAGTGAGATTGTTAAGGATGTTGAGTTTGTTACCTTAGAATCAACACCGGAGTCATTTTTTAATTTACCTGGCAGGATTCAGATTACTGATAATTACATCTTTATCTTCGGGATGGTAAGCAAGAATATTCTGCTTTTTGATCGTTCGGGAATATTTATCAGAAGGATTGGACAAACAGGAAAGGGTCCAGGGGAGTATATTTCTGGTACTACTGCCTCAATCAATCCTGGAGAAGAATATATTATTGTGGTTGATGGCAATGGGGGCAAATTGCTAAAATATGATCTTCAGGGGAATTTTATATTGCAGAAAAATTACAGATCTGATTTTCCATACAGGATAGTCTCGGATTTGATTTTTTTGGATGATAACAATTTTGCAGTAGCTACTGCCAGACCTCCTGTTCCAATTGATAATTATCATAGAGTTCTGGTTTTTGATGTAGAATTAAATCTATCAGAAAAGCTGCTTCCTATTCCGAACAATGACAGCCTTTGTCTTAAATATTTGAACCCACCCTTATTATCATCAGGATACAGTTTGGATTTATATTATGAGGGATTTACTGATACATTGTATTCCATTTCACCTGGAGAGGAGCCTTCTCCCAAATATCATTTTACAATTGATAAAAACAGATATACCTTAGACTTCATGACCTGGAAGGATCAATCGAAAAAACCAAAAGATTTTACATTTGTCCTTGCAGCCTATGATTTCCCCAGATATTTGTTATTTCGAACACATTCATTTTGGGATCCTTACCAGATGGTTTATGACAAAAAAAAGAAAGTTGCATTTACCACAGATGATGGTAATTGTTGTGATACTGCCTCGTATTACGACTATGAATCCCATAATATTACCAATGATCTTTTTGGATATCAGCCAATTGGGCTGAGGCACCAGTCCCCAAATCTCAATCTTTTGGTATACTCCTTAAGTTTGGAAAGAGCTCAGGAGAAAACTGACCTTGAGTGTTTTAGAAAAAGAAAGGTGAGGCTGCCTGAAAAGCGTGATGAACTTGCCGATATGATAGAGAATTTTAGTGGAGAAGAGTTGCCCTTGTTAGTTCTCATGTATTTAAAGGAATCGTAGCATTGATTATTCCTTCACCTGTCTCTTTATCTTTAATGGTGCCCTCGAAATTACCCTGGGCTAAGGAAGGCCCGGCACCACTGAATAATACAAGCCCCCAAAGCAGTAAGTGCATCTGGAATCTTACATGAAAATTCATAGTTATCTATTGTTTATCATTTAGGGGGGCATATATCTGTTCTTAATATGAGTGATAAATTTGGTTTTTAATTCTAAGTTCCCTAACTTTAGTACGTTGCGATTAAGAACCGTCAGTCTATCTTATAGAGAATTATTTAATGTCAAGTAAACTACTCATAGTAGCTGCATTACTTGTAGCAAGAGTTGCATTATTTGCTCAAGTGCCAAATAATGAAATCCTGTATCTTAATAAAGCGGTAGTTGAGGCTAGTGAGGCTTATTCTTTCGTCTTTAATTTTGATGAGGATTTACTGCATGATCACCTCAGTCAAATAGTTAGTAAGAGAAAAATCATGGATAAAATATGTGACCATAAATTGTTGAAATCAAAAGATGTATATATCAGTCTTGGCAGGCATAACCCCATATGCCATTATCGGCTTGAAGAGCCAATCAACAGTAAAAGGAAGAAAATCTTTCTTAGAAATAGTGAGGAAATCTTCTTTAGTCTAAATGATAAATACCTTCAACTTATTGGTCTCCAACAGTTCAAGGATGAAATCATTTATGAGGTTCTTACCCACTCTGGTGGTGAAGCTAAGATCAATATAGAAATACACAGTACATTCTATTTCCACTTGATCAATGATAAATATGTGCTGGTTAAAGCCGATTTCAACGAAATCCAGGCCTTTAACCTCAAAAAGCTCTAAAGCTTTCCCTGAACTCATAATTTCAGCTTGCTGATCCCGATTTTTATCGGGGCATAACTCATAACTCATAACTCATAACTCAAGATTCTTTCCTACCTTACAACTCAATCTTTTAAGCTATGAATGCAAGCGAAGCAATAGTCAAGGCTAAAGAATATTTGGATCTATTTATTCCTGATGTGGAAGCTCTAAGAATCGAAGCAGTTAGTGCTGATGATGAATCAGGACATTGGCTCGTTAAAATAAGTTTCTTCGATGATGGCGCAGCCCTGCCATCTGCCTTGCTGGCAGCTAGAAACAGAGTGTATAAGTCGGTCGAAATGGATAAAAAAGGAGGCCTTATCTCAATCTCAATGATGGGGAAATAAATATAACACCAATTATACTGAAATCTATTACTATGCCTGCGTATGGGATAGTTCAGTTGACAAATACGAAAAAGTGCATTCCCCAGACTGCTTAGTGTTCTAGAATTCCAGCATTATTCCGATGGTCGGAAGCACAGTGCCGGCTGTTGACTGAATACTATTTAATACGTACCTCTGATCATTATCGGTAAGTAAGTAATTACCCATGTCATCTTTTTGCCTGAGAAGATATGGCTGTTGTTCTCCTTTGAAGTTATAAACGTTCTGAATGTCAACATAAAGCATTAAGGACCACTTGTCGAAGAAAAACTTCTTGTCAACTCTCATGTCCAACTGATGAAAGGGTTTGAACCTTACAGAATTTAGCTGTGAGTAGTCCAAAAGAGGTCCTCCTGTCACATCCCAGGCAGTTCTGAGAGATGAGTATTCCAAATCATAAGGTGTATAGGGTGAGCCCCCTAAAAACCTCCACTTAGCACCTGCTGTCCAGTTATTTTTGAACTGCCTGGAGGCAGTAATGTTAATGATGTGCTTGTTGTCCCAGTTAGTAGCATTATAATTACCATCAAGGTCTTTAAACTGACTATTAACGAAGGTGTAACTGAATATCAGGCTTAAGCCATTATCCAATGTTGTGCGATTCAAAACTTCTAAGCCATACGCTCTTCCTTCTCCTGAACTGATAACTTCCTCATCACCCACTACTCCAAAATCAGCACCTTTGGTTGCGAGGGGGAGAGAATCTCTAAGCGAAAAAGGGTAATTGAAATAATTCTTGTAAAACCCTTCTACACTGGTGGTGATATTTGAACGGCTTAACCATTCCAAACCGGCGATATAATGATCGGCAGTAACATATTTTAGATTGTTTTCCTTGTTTATCAATACTCCTTCCAGATTCTTAAATCCTAAAGTAGTATATGATGGTAGTTGAAAATATCTACCGGTATTTAAATTCAAGCTGAGCTGATCTGTTAATGAATATGAGAACGATGCTCGCGGACTTAACTGTTTCAAAAGATTCTGCATACTTGCAGAGTAATTATTGGCATCCGTTCTAACACCTGCTGAAAGAGTAAGCCTCTTTCCCAGGAAACTTTTGCTAGTCTGCGCAAATCCTCCCCATTTCCACATATCCAAATCAGTTTGGTAATCAATCTGGTTCAATGAGCCATTGGCAAAAATCTGTTGTTGAGTGCTGTTATTGTATTTTGCGAACTCAGCATTTGCTCCAAATACGATCTTGAATGAACCAATCCTGGTATTATTCTCTATCCTGATTTTATTTTCAATTTCCTGTGATCTGTAGTCCAGAACCTTATCTCTGGTTTCATCGTTATCGGGATACTTGTATGAAACATTGTTAAGCATGTTCCTGCTTAATACTACCGTCTGGTAGGAATTGTCGCTGAAATGTTTGTAAACCCCACCAATAGCATATGACCATTGTTCGTTTACAACAACATTTGAAAGGATATATTCCTGCTCCTCGGTTGGATCCTTAATGGCTGTGTTGAGCGCAAATTTATCCAGGGATCCGATGGATACCAGTGTTATCTCATTTCTTTGATCAAGTTTTGATCTTACTTTTAACTGATAATCATTGAAAGTTGGGAGAAATGGCAGACCGATAATATCAAATAGGAATTTCAGGTAACTTCTTCTGGCTGATACAATATAGCTGGTGTTCTCACCGATTGGGCCATCCAGAGTAAGGCTTACTTCTGATGCGCCCAGAGTAGCCCTGTATTTAGTTTTTTCTTTGTTCCCATCTTTCTGACTGAATTCAAATACTCCACTAAGTGCGTTACCGCGGTTGGCAGGAAAAGCACCGGAGTAAAAATTGACACCACTAATAAAATCAGCATTGATAATACCAACAGGTCCTCCTGATGAACCCTGTGTGGCAAAATGATTAATGTTAGGTATCTCTATGCCATCAAGGTAGAAACGGCTCTCATTTGGTCCTCCTCCACGAATAATAATGTCACTCCTGAAAGATGCACCTGAACCTACTCCAGGAAAAGATCTTATGATTTTCACTAAATCACGGTTACTACCCGGACTGGTTTCAATCTCCCTGATTCCTATTCTGTTCAAGGAAACCGGGCTCTCTTCTGTTTTTCTGTACGGGAAAGCTTTGATGACTACCTCATTTATTTCAGTATCTTTTTCAGTCAGCTTAATCTCTATATATTCTGTTTTCGCATTAGTAACCTGTATCTCTCTGGAAAAACCCATCTCATAGCCCACAAACGATGCTTGAAGAGTCACAAATCCCGTGGCAAGCCCGGTGAAGGAAAAATTACCATCCAAATCAGAGGTAGTACCTATATCAGTGTTCTGAACAATGATATTTACAAATGGTAATGCTTCGTTACTAACAGCATCAATTATTTTTCCTTCTATCTTTCCTGATTGCGCCATTGCGGAATTAATTACAAATCCCAGAACCAGCACAATAGTGAATATCCTTATAATCTTTGTCATCCTAATTTTCCTTTTACCTTTTACCTTCTTACCAAACAATTAACCATTAACCATTATTTACCAGCCTTAACAACAACAGATCTAAAAATCTTCTTTGCGGTAGTTATGGAACTTAAATCAGTATATAACTCACCATCTTTTCCTGAAAAATGTCCATGTCCAATAGGATTCATGTAGTAGCTCTTCTCCTGCTGATCTAAATCAATAGTAACGGCATACACCAGAGAGGGCTGACATGATGTTTTGTAATCAATGTCGTTATATAAGTCGTTTGTCCAGTATTCATTCCAGTCCCAGGGTTG
>CAYXQX010000128.1:0-8770 GCA_964467485.1 uncultured Porphyromonadaceae bacterium
CAGGATTTGAGTAATTTAACTTCCCTTAATACTATAGATGCAATATGTGCTTATGATTGGAAAAGTTTTTTGACATTTTTTAAGACTTTTCTCTTCATCTTATGTACCATCATCTTATAGCTAATATCTATCTTTACTGCAATCAATTACCCTTTGTCCTATGAAATATCTAATAATTACCTTTGTCTCTCTCCTTGCCTTACAGCTAAATGCACAAAATCAGGATTTAGCTATTGATCAAGTACTCAGTGATCTGGCTTACAGAAACGTTGGACCGGCGAGAGGCGGACGTGTTACCGCTGTTGCAGGTGTGGAATCCAGGCCCAATGAGTTCTATATGGGTGCAACCGGTGGTGGCGTTTGGAAAACAACTGACTACGGAGAATCGTGGAAAAATGTTTCTGACGGTTATTTTTCAACAGGATCAATAGGGGCTATTAGAGTATCAGAAAGTAATCCTGATGTTGTTTATGTTGGTACAGGTTCTGATGGAATACGTAGTAATGTGATAATTGGAAAAGGGGTTTATCGATCAGATGATGCCGGATCCAGCTGGGATTTTCTTGGATTAAAAGATGCTGGTCAGATTGGTGCTGTTATTATAGATCCTCAAAATCCTGATATATGCTATGTTGCAGCTATTGGAAGCCCTTTCGGGCCAAACGAAATGCGTGGTATCTATAAAACTATTGATGGAGGAAGTAGTTGGGAGAAAGTACTTTTCATTTCAAATAAGACCGGGGCAGTTGATCTGGAAATTTGTCCTGATAACTCAGATATCTTGTACGCATCTGCATGGACTGTTGAACGTAAGCCCTGGACTATCATTTCAGGTTCTGATGAAGGTGGCGTTTATAAAAGCTCAGATAAAGGGGGCAGTTGGGAAAAACTTGATAATGGTCTTCCTGTGGGTATAATTGGGAAAAGTGATCTCGCTGTTTGTAAAGCTAATCCAGAAAACCTTTATGTCTTGATGGAGGCAGCTGAGGGGCAGAATGGACTTTATTTTTCTGCTAATTACGGTGAAAGCTTTAGTTTACTAAGTAGCTATAAGTCGCTCCTCGACAGACCGTTCTACTATTGCAATGTGGATGTGGACCCTAATAACCCCGATATTATTTATGTTAATACAACTGCTTGCCATAAATCCACTGATAAAGGGAAATCATGGAGCAGGTTCTCTACTCCTCATGGTGATAATCATGACATGTGGATAAATCCGGACAACACAAAACTATTAATCCAATCAAACGATGGGGGAGCTAATGTTACTAAGGATGGAGGAAAAACATGGTCGACACAGAGTAATCAGCCAACTGCTGAATTGTATCAGGTAAATATTGATGATCAATATCCATATTGGTTATATGCCGGGCAGCAGGATAATTCAACTTTAGCTCTTCCTTCAAATAGTAGGGCATATTCGAGGAGAGGAAGGGTCAATTTTATCACTGTAGGTGGTTGCGAAACTGGCCCTGCAGTCCCAAAACCCGGAAACCACAATATTGTATATTCAAATTGCAAGGGCAGGTTCGGCACATATAATAAGATTACGGGCTCAGAAAAGCAATATTATGTTGGAGCTGCAAATATGTACGGTCATAATCCTGCCGATTTGAAATACCGCTTTCAAAGAGTATCTCCCATATACATTTCTCCGCACAATCCTGATGTGGTTTACCATGCTTCCCAATACCTTCACAAAACAATAGATGATGGTGCCACATGGGAAACGATATCTCCCGATTTAACTGCTTTTGAACCTGATAAACAGGTTGTATCGGGTAGTCCTATCACCAGGGATATAACTGGTGAAGAGTTTTATAGTACAATTTACACGATCAATGAATCACCTCTAAAGGAGGGTGTTATTTGGATAGGCTCAAATGATGGGCCGGTTCATTTAACTATTGATGGAGGAAAATCATGGAAGGATGTTACACCTTCTGATTTGCCTCCGGGCGGAAGAGTACAGACAATTGAAGCATCGCCTCATAATCCTGCAAAAGCCTATTTCGCTGTATATAGATATATGCTTAACGACTGGCATCCTTACATTTTCAGAACTACAGATTATGGTGCTACATGGACAAAACTAACTACCGGAAACAATGGTATTCCTCATGATTTTCCAACTCGTGTTATACGGGAAGATCCTGATCGTGAGGGACTTCTATACGCTGGGACTGAATTTGGCATGTTTCTATCTTTTGATGATGGTTTGAACTGGATTAAGTTCCAGCAAAACCTCCCGGTAGTGCCTGTTACAGATATAAAGATCCACCAAAAAGACCTGGTAATGTCTACAATGGGTCGTGGATTCTGGATAATGGATAATATTAGCCCTCTACATGAAATTCCGGTTAATGGACTAAATGACATTCTCCTTTTTAAACCAAATAACACATATCGATCTAATATATCCAAAGGTCTTTCAATTGATTATTACCTGCCATTGACGGTAGATGAAATAAACCTTGAAATTCAGGATTTATCCGGCAAAAGAATAAGCAACATAAACGCTACTAAAAACAAAGGATTCCACCGATTGAATTGGAGACTATATGTAGATATGGAAGAAAACTCAAGCGCTGATAGAAGACGACCATCAGGTCCAAAAGTTGTTCCAGGTGAGTACACTGTGTTTTTGAAGGTTGGGGATAATATTCAAAAACAAAACTTTTTTGTCCTTTCTGATCCCAGAATCCCTGAAACAGAAATGTCGCAAACGGATTATCAGGATATGTATGAATTATGCCTTGATGTTGCTGGTCTACAGTCAAGTGCAAAGAAATTACAAAAAGAGGTAGAAGCACTGATAGATAAGAAAGAGGGTAAAAAGCAAAAGTCTAAAACTATTGATAAGATCAAGGCTTTAAAAGAAATACGATCACTATTGATTACTGATTCAGGACCTTATCCACAGCCAATGATGCTTAGTCAAATAAGCTATTTGAATTCAATGATATCAAGAGTTGACCAGAAACCGGGAAATCATGCTTTTTTAAGATATGAAGAGCTCAAAAGCCAGCTTGAAGACCTTAAGCTAGAGTTTAATGAGTTAAAATAAGAGTTTTCATCTTTATAAATACTCTTCAAGTATCCTACGGAGACCTCCTTCTTCCTGATAGCCAATAATTTTTCTTACACCATTGCCTTCAGGATCAACTAGTATAAGAGTGGGATAACCCGTAATTCCATATTCCAGAGGGTAGGTTTTCGTACTATCATTTACTTGCGTCCATGTAGCACCATCATGCTCAATAGCTTTCAGCCATCTATCATAGTCCTTAGGCTTATCCACTGATACACTGATGATTTCAAAATTCTTAGTATTTCTCAAGTCATCATATATATTTATCAGATGTGGAGTTAATTTCCTGCACCAAGGGCAATCAACATACCAGAAATCCAGCAATACCCATTTGCCTTTAAAATCTTCAAGAGAAATCATCTCACCCTGTGGGTTTGGATAAGAAAATCCAGGAGCTGGTTTACCATTAACTGTTCTTTCAGCTACTTCAAACTGAGTTGCTATATTTTCATATCGTTTATCGCCCGCAAATTCCTTAAAGTGATCCACATAGAATTCAAGTCTTTCTGCACTTTCATAACGTGCAAGAGGCAGAGTGATAACTAATCCGGCATAATTGGGATTATCTTTTATCAACTTACGGGTAAGTTCATCTTTTCTTTTCTTAACCTCTTCTTGTACAAGCCATGCCTTCTCACACTCTTCTTTAGATCTTGGATTCTTTTTATAAGCATCATTCCATCCTTTCCAAACAAGTTTAACTTCGTCTTCAATAGGCTTAAGCTCATCAAATAGTTTCTGCATAACAATATTGTTTTTTGTACCGCCTAATCGGAAACCCTCATCTTTTGAATAGCTGATTTTGATCTTTCCCGGCTCTAAAATCATTCTGGTTGTTTCATGAGAAGGAAAAGGAAAACCAATGGATACAAGAGTAGGAAAGGAGTCTACGATCCCACTAAAAGTACAAACGCCATCTCTCACAGGCATTGTATCAGAAGAAATATACCAATGGTTATGGACCATCACAGAATCAGGGCCATCTGTAACGCTTACTTCAATTGTATATTCCTTAGTTTGGGTACAGGCTGTGAAAACCAACGCAATAATAAAGGGGAAAATATATTTCATGACTTATAGTTTTGTTCAAAAAACGGAAAAATTCTTAATAATTGGTCTGTCAATAGCTTCTGTTAGTCTCAATCTTATTTTTGAAACTTTGAGAGCTTCAATAATCTCTATCCTTTTATGCCCAATACATGTGCCTTTAGCCACCGTTTTCCAAGCTCCCTCTGTGAAACAATCAACAATGTATTCTCTTACCCGCTCACCTTTTTCAATATTTTCCTGAATTATGATTCGACTGATCACCATTTCCTCAGGTAATTTCATGAATATCTCAGATCCTTTACCCGATTTTGAGCATATTGCTTCACCATATAATTCCCTGATCTCATCACCCAATTCTTTTAAACGAATTACATCAGACTCAGGCAACAGGCCAGTAGTATCAGGGGTGATACCCAAAATTAGTGTAGAATTTCTGCCGACAGAATTGTTGTACATATCCACAAGTTTATCCAAAGGGTAAATTAATTTCTCATCTCCTGGCTCCCAAAACCATTCATGCCCCCCGAAGCCTCTTAATGGAGCATCAGACATAGCAGGCATCCAAAATGAACCATCAGGATCTCCCTTTTTTAACAACTCAAATCCATTGGCAGAAATATGCTCTTTTGCACTTTCTCCTGCACCCGTTGATATATATGGAAAAGTAGCCCAGCAAGGGTAGGGTACAGTCCCGGATTCCGAACCTCCCCATCTTGCATCTGCCCTTTGAAGATTGTGGTAGAAAACAGCATTAGGCTGATATTTCTCAACAATGGACAAAATATCCGGTCCACCCTGATCCGGTCCATGAGCTCCTCCGTCAAACCAAAACTCAAACCAATCACCGTAATTCATGCAAATTTCTTCTACTTCCCTTTCAATTAATCGATTATAATCTTCTTGCGTTATTTGAGATCTCTCGCTTACTTTAAAATCATATATACCTAATTCTGCATTCCATCGTGTACCAAGATAAATTCCTGGTGCAATATTATATTTATGACATGATTCCATAAATTCTTCAACTATATCCCTCTTGCCACCGCCCCATTTTGTAGACTTAAGACAATAATCGTTAACCTCAGATTGCCACAGACGAAAACCGGATTCATGAGATGCAGTTAGTATTGCAAACCTTGCTCCTGCATCCTTGGCTGCCTTAACCCATTGATCTGTATCCAAATCATGTGGCATAAATTGACTAGGATCCAATACAGGATTTATTCTTGCTCTTGCTTGATTGTACCTACCCTCATTAAAAGTATGCAGCTCGTAACAGACTAAAACCCCTAACTCTGCATCCTGCCAGGCAACCTGAGCAGCAATGGGTTTGGGTGATTTATTGTCAATATGCTGACATGAAGAGAATACAAAAATCAAAATGAGGATGAATACAAACTGGCGGTGCATAAAATTTATTTTACTTTTATGTCTAAATATAATACTTCATACAAATCTAATTACCTGAAGTTAGAATCCATTATGAAAAGAATTTCATTAATCCATCTAATAACTGCTATTGCAATAGCTTGTTTCATTCTATCATCTTGCAATCCAGTTGAGCCACCTGAGCCCTTTGGTGCAATACCTAGTGAACGACAACTGGAATGGCATAAGTTGAAGTATTACGCTTTCATTCATTTTTCACCAAACACTTTTACCGACATGGAATGGGGATTTGGTGATGAAGCTGAATCTGTTTTCAACCCAACTGAACTTGATTGCAGGCAATGGGCCAAAGCAGCTAAGGATGCAGGAATGGAGGGAATAGTAATTACAGCTAAGCATCATGATGGTTTCTGTCTTTGGCCAACCACAACAACTGAACATTCTATTAAAAATTCACCTTATAAAAATGGCAAAGGTGATATTATCAAGGAATTACAATTAGCCTGCGAAGAGTTTGGACTGAAACTTGGAATCTATTTGTCCCCATGGGACCGGAATCATCACCTTTATGGAATCCCTGAATATATTGATGTTTATAGAACACAATTAACAGAATTGATGACTAATTACGGTGAGATTTTTGAGTTTTGGATGGATGGTGCAATGGGAGGAAGCGGATACTATGGCGGAGCAAATGAAAGTAGAAAAATTGACAATAAGGTTTACTACGATTGGCCAAATACCTGGAAAATAGTCAGGGAGTTGCAGCCTATGGCCGTAATGTTTAGTGATGGAGGCCCAGATATCAGATGGATTGGGAATGAACAGGGATATGCCAGGGACCCTAACTGGTGTACTACAAAAAGTAATTATTTCTATGCCGGCATCGGTGGTGTAAACAGTGAGCTTGCCACAGGTCATGAAAATGGTGACCAATGGCTGCCTGCAGAGGTTAATACATCAATAAGACCAGGTTGGTTTTATCATAAAAGTCAGGATGATCAGGTTAAATCCCTTAATCAGCTTATCGATAACTGGTACCATTCAGTGGGTATGAACGGTAATTTTATTCTTAATGTACCACCAGACCAAAGGGGTTTATTTCATGAAAACGACGTTGCTCGTTTGAAAGAACTAAGAGATTATTTGGATAATGCCTTTTCAATTAACCTTGCAAAAGGCAAGAAGACTACTGCTACTAATACAAGGGGAAATTCATCCGAATTTAATTCAAAAAAAGCAATAGACAGTGATTTGGACACCTATTGGGCAACTGATGATAGCGTACACCAGGCAATGTTTTATATTGATCTAGGCTCTGAAACTAAAGTCAATTGTGTGTTGCTGCAGGAATATATTAAGTTGGGACAAAGAGTAAAAAAGTTTAGTGTTCAGGTATTGGATAATGGTGAATTCAAAAGTGCAGGTAGTGGAATCACAATCGGAAATAGAAGGTTGTTGAAATTCAAGACTGTTACTACTTCTAAATTAAGAATATACCTGTATGGAAGGAAAACCTCTTTGGCTATTTCTAATATCGAAGTATACCGGGTCCCTGAAATGTTAGGCAGGCCTGAAATTAGTAGAAATGCTGATGGTAAAATAGTTATCAGCTCAGACTCTCCTGATCCTGTTTATCATTTTACTACTGATG
Source organism: uncultured Porphyromonadaceae bacterium (assembly GCA_964467485.1). Lineage (GTDB taxonomy): Bacteria > Bacteroidota > Bacteroidia > Bacteroidales > UBA12481 > JAUVKA01. The sequence goes on from CAYXQX010000128.1 coordinate 7,188, forward strand.
GTAGTGAACCGGGGCCGGATTCGCCAAAATTTGTGGACCCATATTCTTTCCCCCAAAAAGGAGTAGTTAAAGCAAAAGCATTCGTTGATAATTACTCCTCGAGTTCGGGAACATCAGGAATAATCCTGTTTTACAAAAGGTGCCCTTCAAAAAAGAACTTCATGCGAGGTACATTGAGCTGACTATTCTTAATAATGCCGGATCATCAAAGACAATTAATATCGCGGAAATTGGGGTAATTACTAAATAGATATGCTTATTGTTCGATAACAACAGGATGATTCTGTTCTGATTCAGCTCCGGTGATTAAAGTTATACCTGAAGTCCTTTCAAGTTTACCAGCATCACTCACGTAAATCTGGTATCCCGTAGCCTTATTTAACTTGAATTTCAGATAGTTATTATTATCATCTGTTCTGGATGGGGAATAGCCAAAATCGACTTTCTCTCCATCTTTATAAATTTCTACCAGAACACTAACTCTTCCATCACTATTTATTGAACCGGAATTCTGATAGACAACGAAATTGCAAAGGCACTCATCTTCTTCAAGCTCATTATTGTCCATTGACTGCCTGTAGATGTCAATATATTTTTGAGTTACATTAACACCATGCACGTAAGGTTCCGGAAGATCTCTTCCCATCTTCTTCATCCTTTCCAATCTTTCTTTCCACATTTCAGGAACCATTGCAGGATCAACCTCATTAACAAGGTGCATCGACTGCATACCAGCTCCATAATACATGCCTGTTGGTTTATAAGATACGGCATAAATCCAGTGGATTGGATTTTCGGGATCAGCCTTTCCAGCATCTGCAACAAACCAGGATTTATTTAGAGTATCAGGATAATATTCTGTAAACATCCATTCATTATCAACAAGAACCTCACTCCAGGTATGGTTACCATTCATTTTTGTCCACATTCCGGTCCCTGCCAGTCTTGAAGGAATACCAACTGACCTGAAAGCATCCGTCAACAGAATCGATAAGCCTGTACAAGTAGCCATATGCTCGGCTATTGATTGTTTGGGACTGGCATCTACTCTGGATCGCTTTGTATTATACTCAACATCAACCTCATCCTTTATCGGAATATTTATAGCAAAAATGGCATCAACAATATTATCCTTATCCTCAACGTACTTGGAAAACCTTTCATAGAAGTCTTTTCGCCATGGATCCCTGTCTTCAGATGTATTGGAATAGGGCAGCACTTCATTGAAGAAAATTGAATCCGGCAACTCCTTACACCATGGAAATTCATTCCTGGCCTTGTATGCATATTCTGCATTCTCCAGCAGAAACTCTGAGCTTAGGGTAGTTAAATCTCTTTGCGGCATATAGCTGATCAAAAAAGCCATGCCCTCTTTTTGCTCCTTTGGTGCACCCTTCATAGCCATTTCTAACTGAACTCGGTTATCACCTGCTTTAACAAAAGCTGATTCAAGCAAAGAATGATAGAGTTCTGGTGCACCATAATACTCAGTATTACAAGCTGAAAGCACAAAAACTGCAAGAATAGTTAATAATGTATTTTTCATTTCTATGAATATTTATATCTCAAAAATAGTATAAATT
>CAYXQX010000129.1:0-8763 GCA_964467485.1 uncultured Porphyromonadaceae bacterium
TCAATCTGCAAATGGATTGCTGATTTACATAATGGGTCTATTGAAGTTGAAAGTGGCGAAAATGAAGGCAGCTTGTTCCGAATTCTTTTTCCTCGCTAGACCAATTATCCAATACTAAGGGGAATTAATGATTCTCAATTCTTCAAATTCTTGTTAAATTGAGCTTCAAAATAAAATCAAATGAAATTAAGAACATTTATCGTTGCATTGTTATTAAGCAGTGTTGTATTGTGCAGTAACATAGCTTGTCAGGCTCAAAAAACCATTAAAGTTATGAGCTATAATATACACTATGCTATCGGGATGGACAAAAAATACGATTTAGAACGTATTGCTAAGGTTATAATGGATCAAGTTCCTGACATAGTAGGTCTACAGGAAGTTAGCGATTCGCTTATGGCTGCTAAACTTGGGGAGCTCACCAGTATGGCTTATGTTTTTGGTCCCTCAAAAGAAAGCATGAATGGATATGGTGATGCTGTATTGTGCAAACATCCCTTTGAATGGCTTGGCAATTATTCGATTCCCAGTGCCAGTTCAAGCCGCTATCAAGTGATGGGTGTTGATATAGACTTGTCTTCTGTTTATGGTCTTGGGTCTAAGGTCAGGTTTCTAAACACCCACTTTGATTGGCTATCTTCAATAGGTTCAAAAGAGGCAAGGTTGGCTACTGTTGATGTTATTGAACAATGCTTTTTTGATGAAAACGATCTTCCTTCAATCCTAACCGGAGATTTAAATTCAGAACCACAGAGTGCACCTCTCAAAAAATTAAAAGAAAAAGGATGGGTGTTTAACAAAGGAGGTAAAGAGCTATTCACCATTCCGGTGGTAAATCCTGACAGGCAAATTGACTATGTTTTAGTACGTCCTGAAAAAGCCTGGAATGTTACTGATATTGAGGTTATTCAGGAGCGAGTTGCCTCCGATCATTTACCGCTTGTAGTGACCATGGAACTCAAAAAGTAAGAATTACAGTGGTTGGGTGATATTGTCCGTTTTTAAGGAGATCTGAAAAGGGATCATTATCTGATTTCCAGTTCGATAGCTTGGTTTTCAGTAAGAGTTAAATTCTCAAAATTTATCCTGATTTTATCTCTGTCGATAGAAGTTTCAACTGGAATATTTATACCATTAGCTTCCATTTTCACAGTGTTCCCTTGTATCCCTTTTAATAGGTGAAGATCAATCTGTGACAGTTTAATTTGACCATGCTCAACCCTTATCGTGGCTGTTAATTTGTTGCTACTTTTCTTCTGTGAAAATGAGCCCCAACCTTCAGCACTGATAAAGGCAGATTTGTAATTGTCTGCATCTATCCTGGGGGAAAATCCAATAATCCCGGATGGGCCATTATAGGTAAATCCACTTGCAGAAATAAAAGGAGCATAGCTACTCATGGCCCGTGTATAATGGTTACCATATTCTATCTCATTATATGGATTTCTCCTTTCGGGTGAATATCTGGTGTTAACGGCTTTTTCTATTTTATAAGCATCCTCAATAAAGCCTTCATCAATTAATGTGGCAGCAAGGTGGTGTTCCTGGGCAGTCCACATTTCACTAAAATATCCCACAACAAGTTTTTCCCAGTCGTTACGTATTAGACCGGGAGCCTTGTCTGATCCTCCTTTCGGGAAGGTGCAAACTATCAATCCTGGCTCGTCTTCATCGGCATACCAGCGCTTAATTGGAATATCTGCAGAAGCCAGGTATTCACCATAATTTTCGACGTAGTTGTATTTCACAATAGATTTAAGGGCTTTATCAACCTGTTCCTGGGGCAGGATATAACCTAATCCCACCTGTGAAGCCCAGTACTGACCTAAAAGCTGGTCGCTGTGGCACCCAATATTGGTATTTGGGGCATCAAGGTGATCCGGATCCAGCTCCTGGATAAAGTATTCGCCATTAAATAATTCTGATGAAATATTTTCAAAAGAAAGGTCGGCTATCGTGCTACAGGTTTTTGCAAAACGCTTATCGCCAATCTCCTGAGCCATCTCAGCCCCAGCCTTCAATGATGCGGCATAGAGACCGCTGATCCATGTAATCTTCCCATACCACATGCGGTCCAGTGTATTGTACTGGATACCTTCCAGTATCCCATCTGCCTTACCACTCTTTTCTTTATCATGATCGATCATGTATTGAATACTCTGCTTGATCTTTGGCCAATTATTCGTCAGAAAGCTTTTATCAGGAGCCATAGTATGCTCACGGTAAATTCTGAGTATTGTTCCTGCATGGCCGTCTACTGCATACCCACGACCATCATGCTGACCAATATTTGATAATTCACCCCTGTATCCTATTATTCCATTATCCTGATATGACAAGCCCAGGTCAATCTGCTCCCTGAGCTGCCTTGCCAAATTTGGAAAAACTCTGCCCAAAGCTTGCTCATAATGAAAAACGTGGGTACAAGTTCCATGACCGAGGTATACACCTTCCATTGTGTAGAACCTTCCTTCATTATCCGGATCATCGGTGATATCATCAAACCTCAAGCAAGCGTTTGTCGCCAAGGTGCTCACATTCAGGAATGTTCTGTTTAAAAACCATTTTGGTATTCCCGAATCATACCAGGTTTCATTCCACTTATTGGTTTTCTCAAGCAACCAGGGATTGTCAATAATATAGTCGCTTACCTCCGCAGCACTTTTGAATTTGGAGGAATAATAATGCCTGAGGTTCTCTTTATTCTTCCATTGGTGAGCCTTATCCCCAAGATGGATATTTGGGTAATACCAGCTAACAATGAAAGTGAAGGTTTTACTTTCCCCTTTGGCTAAGTTAACCTTGTCTGAAACTCCTCCAACAAGCTTTTCCCCTGTTTCTGCCTCAGCGCTTCTTGAATCTTCAGCGATGAAATACAGCGGGAGGCCTTTATTATAACTTGCTTTTGCTGTACTTTTTGTTCCATTGAGCAAGGTAAGGGTCATGTTGCCCCAATCAGGGGCCTCCTCCTTGGCCAATGAATTGTTTTCACATATCAGCCTTGAATAAGCATCAGCATTTTCTGTAGTGTTTATATGTTTATCTTTTTCAAGTCTGGAATGGAAGCCCGACATATTCTGCAGCCATCCCATAATTTCAATGTCAAGGTCTGTATTGGAGATATTTGATATTGTGAATTCCATTATTGTTGCCGGCAAACCGGAATTATCAGCATCACCGGGAATAAATGGTGAATAAGCTCTAAGATCTGCTGTAATGGGTAGGGTAGGGTCTGCATAATGAACTTTCCCAAGCGGATACTCGCCATTAAACTTAATGTTGGCAAACCCCGACTGGTTCAGAGCCCGGTAAAAGGTTTTGTCTTTCTTTTTTATTACAAGTCCGAAACCATTTTCAAAGGTTTTTTCCTGAGCCTGAGGATTAATGTAAAATCGATGGCCGCCTTCAGATCCTGGATCGAGCATGGATACATTGAAGATATCCCAGTTCCATAACTGACCATCCCCACCAAGGTAAACCTGTCCTGTACAAATGCCTCCGACAGGCATCCCGATATATTTTAATTTATCAGTCTCCTGTGCATTAAGTGAAACAATAGCAATAAGTAATAGTCCAATGGATATAAGCCTTTTCATTTTCCGACAGTATTTAGTAATCCACACAAAAATGGATATAAGTTCAATAACAAACAATCTTAAAGCAATAGTTATCTTGGCAGGGAAAAATCAACTAGGCTTGAGTGCGTTCATCATGAATAAGAAAACTATACCTTATGTCTTGTGCTTTCTATTATTAGCAGCAACAATGTTAGCATCCTGTATCAATGAGAAAAAGGGAAGTGGGGAAGAAGCTGTTGTCTCTGATTCAATCAGTATCGGCGATATGTTTACCTTCTATGAGCTTCCCTATGCTTACGATCATTCAATTATCTATAACAAAAAAGATAGGAAGTGGCATTTATACGGAATTGAGGCAGGCAATAAAACATTCATTCACCTTACTGCAGATTCACTTACCCAAAGAGAGTGGGAGAAGCGTGAACCATTTTCTTATAAAGGGCTGGAAATATGGGCGCCGCATATCATTGAACATCAGGATTTATATTACATGTATTACACATGCATAGGTGTCCCCAGGGAAATCAGATTAGCTGTATCAGAAGATTTGAATTCTTGGTCTTACCCATCAGAAGATCCCATTTTTGCTTTGATGAATGAGCATACTGATAATATGAAGAACAAGGATCCCATGGTTTTTAAACATCAGGATAAATGGGTAATGTACTACAGCATGATGAAAGATGATAAGCACTGGGTAGTGGGGTATAGTACCAGCACAGATCTACTCAATTGGAGTGAGCCAGGGATATGTTTTGATGAACATACCGAAGAGCCGGGAGTTGAATCTCCCTTTGTAGTGAAAAGAGGGAAATACTTTTATCTCTTCCTTTCGGCCCGTCCCTGGCCGCATGGAGCTGAAGAAATCTTTAGAAGTGAGGATCCTTTTTTGTGGGAATCAAAAGATTTGGTCAAAAGTATTAATCCCTGGCATGCCGCTGAGCTTGTGCAGGATTTAGACGGGAAATGGTATATAACGAGATCATCCGGAAAACAATCTGATTTCCGGATGGCACCACTTTATTGGAATGATTGATTTTCCTGTTCCATCACTCTGATGAAGGTCGTTCGTTTCGATAGTTCTTTAAGTCGCTTGGCTCCAACATAGGTGCATGTACTGCGCAGACCTCCCATAATGTCTTTGAGTGTTGATTCAACGGAACCTTTATAGGGAACCTCAACAGTTTTACCCTCGCTAGCTCTGTAATCTGCAAGGCCGCCATTATGCTTGTCCATTGCTGTTGTGGAACTCATTCCGTAAAACTGCTTAAATTTCTTGCCATTCTTATCGATTATTTCTCCACCACTTTCATCATGACCTGCCAGCATTCCACCCAGCATTACAAAATCTGCCCCTGCTCCAAATGCTTTGGAAACGTCACCCGGTGAAACGCAACCTCCATCACTAATTATATGACCACCAAGGCCATGTGCAGCATCAGCGCATTCAATAATTGCCGATAACTGTGGATAGCCAACCCCGGTTAGCAGTCGCGTAGTGCAAACTGAACCCGGCCCGATTCCTACTTTGATTATGTCAGCTCCTGCTAGAAGCAGCTCTTCCACCATTTCACCGGTTACCACATTCCCGGCCATTATGGCCTTATCCGAAAAATGATCCCTGGCTCTTTTTACGAAATCGACAAAATGCTCAGAATACCCGTTGGCAACATCAATGCAAATGTATTTCAAAGAAGGTGATTCCTGGATTAGTTGTCTTAACTTTTCAAAATCCTGCTGATTGGTTCCGGTACTAACTGCAATATAATCTTCTATTCCAGCCGGAGCAGTCTTAATAAAAGCTTTCCAATCTTCAAGTGAATAATGTTTGTGAATTGCAGTGAACATTTGGTTTTTATAAAGGCTTTCTGCCATCCCAAATGTGCCAACTGTGTCCATATTGGCAGCCATTATCGGAGTACCATCCCATTGAATTCCACTGTTCATGAGTTTAAATGAACGGTCGATACTCACCTGTGACCGACTGCTGAGAGTTGATCTCTTGGGCCTGAACATCACATCTTTAAAGCCCAGCTTAATACTTGGATCTATACGCATTGTTTAATTTATTTTGAATCTGTTAATTATTCCTAAATGACAAGAGCCAGACATAGAAATGCCAGGTTTGATAGTTTTAAAACGGCTAATTTCATAAAGAGGTTTAATATATTTTTTCTAAGGCTAAAATTAGGAGAATAATTGATTATAAAAAAGGAGTTTCACCCGCAACCCGCAACCCGACAACTTGCATCCTGCTCCCATTTTCCTTAATTTTAAGCTATGAAAACCTTAAACCTACTTCTAGCAGTGATAATAATTGCTGCCTTCCAGTCTTGTCAACAATCTCCGACTAGTTCAAGTGGCCCAGATGATGCCCTGGCTCATTTTTCTTTTAATAAGAATATCAGGAATAAAACAGATAAGTCTGTTAGTGGTGTTTCCGATGGGAAGTTGGATTATACAAAAGGGCTTGATGGAAAAGCATTGGAGCTTTTACCGGATGGCGCGAAAAGCATTACGATTGAAAGTGAAAACTTAAAATTCGACAATAAGAATGATTTCTCGGTTCAACTCTGGGTGAGAACAGAGATGGCATCTGATAAGCCATTTGTTATCCTCTCTCAGAAAATGATGGAGAGCAATAGTCTGGCTGCTCAAAAAAAATCAGGGTGGGTTATTTATTCTTATGGAGGGACTTTTGCTTGGAATATGGGCTCGGATGGCCGGAGGATACGCTATGAGAGGGATAATGGTCATATCATGCCACTCAATGATGGTGAGTGGCACCAGCTTAGCATGACCTTCAGTGCCGAAAAATCGGAGGTGCAATTATTTTATGATGGTATTATGCGTGCCTGGTATAAGGTGGATGATACTAAAGGTTTTGAATTCATCAGCGAAGGCCCGCTGGTTGTCGGATGGAAAGGAACAGAGGATGAGTGTGATATTTTACCGGAAATAGAGGAGGGCGTTACCCTGCTGCAAGATCTTGTGAATGAATTTAATAAACTAGGCCTTAGCGATGTGGACTCAGATGAGCTGGTAAGTCTGGTTGTGGATCCCGAAGGCTTATTCGATGATAAGGTTGAGAAATTGAAAAAACAGACAGCTAAAAGCCAGCGAGAGATTCTGGACTATCTGAAGCTTATTGACCTGAAGCCTGTAATGAAGCTCAGGTCTAAACTGATGAAGAACCGTTATACAGTGTATCAGGTAAGAGATTTTATGCAGGTAGCTCCTTTAATGAAAATCTATTCGCTAAAAGATGGGCAGATAGTTGTAAATCAGGAGGTAGCCGGCGAGTATTCTAAGAAAGAGAAACTCTATTATCCTGATTTTAAAATTGATGAACTGATGATTTGGGATAGGGTAGTTACTGCCGATGAATTAAAGGGTTTGTACTCCGCATATTATGATCTTGGGCAAGAGGAAAATCAGGATAAAAAATCCTCTCTTATTGCTGCCGACTGGAATATCCACCATGGAGGGATACATTATACCGTTGAGGAAGATGGCTGGGATTCCAGATTACGTATCGTGGAGATGCTGGAAGAACAAAAGGCCGATGTGATCATGATGCAGGAGACGTATTCCAACGGTGATTTTATTGCTGCCGAACTGGGTTATTACTTTGCCACCACGGTTGATTGGGATTACCTCAACCAAGGGGCGAACATATCTGTAATGAGCCGCTATCCAATTACTGATCTGCATGTTCCACCTACCTCACCATTCATGAATGTGGGTGCCAAAGTAGAATTAAGTAAAGATCAGGATGTTTATGTGATGTCGAATTGGTACGGCATGAATAATTTTCCTGATGTATTTGACTTCCATCAAAACAGGTTTGCAAATGCTGATGAGGCTCCTATAATATTTTCCGGTGATTTCAACACTCTTTCTCATATCGATGGAGGCAACAATCCGGCATCTGTAGCAATGATTGGGGATGGTTTTAAGGATGCATTTAGGGAATTATATCCTGATGTTAAGGAATATCCGGGTAATAGTTTTCACAATGGGAGAAGGATAGATCAGTTGTATTTCAAGGGGAAGGGCTTAAAAAATGTATCCACGAAAGTTGTATCCAGCTGGCCAACAGGCTTTCCTTCAGATCATTTCATGATTGTTACAGAATTTGAGTTGAAATAGCATGTTTATTTGTTTAAATTTATGGGTACCTATCATGAACCTGTGAGTTTCATTTTAAAAATTGCGAATAATTGGCTAAACGAAAGTGTTCGTTTAGCGACTTGTTGGTTTATTAAAAAACAGCTCTGCATTTTTTGAGATATAACAGAATAAGACAAACGATAAGCATCTAAATTATATGACATTCAGACAAATCATCGACATGAAAAAACTATTGATTGCTTCACTAAGTTTGTTGATTTCAATTTCTTTTTTTGGTCAAATCAAAATCACGAAAAAACTGGATGCCCATAATCAGCTAGATTTAAATGCAACAGATACTCTATTCCGAATTCATGAAGGACAATTTTATGAATTGGGTGTTCCAAGTGGTTATATAAATCAAAATGGAGATACTATCATTGAGTTGAATAAATACTTCTTCTGCTTTACTGATACAATAACTGATTTTGGAATCGTTATGAAAAAAGGAGGTAAAGCTTTTGCAATAGATCAAAATGAAAATAAACTATACGAAGTATATTGGTACGACAACGGTCCAGACTGGATTGTTGATGGTAGATTCAGAATAATAAAAGATAATAAAATTGGATTTGCTGATAGAAAAGGAAAAATAATAATTGAACCAAAATATCAATGTGCTTTTCAATTTAAAAATGGAATCGCAAAGGTTTCTTATAAATGTGAATATAGTGATCCTGATGATGAAGGACACAGAATAATGACTAGTGAAGAATGGTTTTACATAGATATAAATGGAAATAAAATAAATAACAAACCATAACATTTTGTAAATTTCATTGTGGGCGCAGTGCTTTGCGGGCAGACGATTTACGCACGATCATTCTGTCCTTGCGGACGGATAATCTCACGCAAATCCACAACGCAACTTGCAATTTTCCGTTATATGCCATTTAAAAAACACCGTAGCATTAATATAACAAGTAATTTGATGATTTTTAACCGGCCAATTTTAAATAAAATTTCAATTTTCGTTTTCTTTTTTTGTTTTGCATTTACATATCCTATTTTA
>CAYXQX010000130.1:0-8762 GCA_964467485.1 uncultured Porphyromonadaceae bacterium
AGCCATATCTATCATTCATACCAGGGAATCAGGTAAGATTAATGCTCTGGAAAAGATAAGCAAGAAAAAATTTGAGCGTAAGCAAGTTCCCTTGGGTAGGGATATATGTAAAAAGCAGTTGTTTAATCTGATAGATAGAGTTGAGAATGTTGAAGTTAACGATGAGCAGATTGAAGAGTTCCTTCCAAATATTCTGAAAAAGCTAAGTTGGCTGGAACGGGATGATTTAGTCAAGCATTTTGTCTCAGTTGAGTTTAATTCATTTCTAGATTATTATAAGGATGCACCGGATTTGAATGTTAGTGGCAAAGAGTCCAGAGATAGCAGAGACAGTAGAGGTAGTAGAGATGGCCGAGACAGCAGAGGAGGCAGAGGCAGAGACAGAGGAGAAAGCAGGGATTCTGATGAAAGAGGAGGCAGAGACAGAAGAGGAGGAACTAAATTTTCAAAGTTTTTTGTCAATCTTGGAAGTCAGCATAATATAAATCCTTCTCATCTTATTGGATTAATAAATGAAAAGACAGGCATACCAGATATCGAGATAGGTAAGATTGAGACCATGAAGCGTTTCACCTTTTTCGAAGTAGACAGTAAGTTTGAGAATGAGATTGTCAAATCTTTTAAGGGTGCCAAATGGGGAAGTATTGGTGTTGTTGTTGAATTAAAAACATCAGAACCACCCTCTCACGGCAAAAACAGCAGGAAAAGGAAACACTTCAACAGATAGCTTTTAGGGTTGCTGAAATTCAGTTAGTTTTTGTGTTATTGCCTGTTTTACTTCATCGTTAAGTGCCTTATTTTGTAGTGCTTTTTCGTAAAGTTGTTTTGCCTTGGTTTTATCATCCTGTTCATATAGGTTGCCAAGCAGGAACCATGAATCGGCATAATCAGGATAAGTAGCAACTAAGTTTTCAAGTATTTCTCTAGCCTTATCTTTTCCATCTGATTTAAGCAGGTAGAAGGCATATGAATATTGATATTTTGGTTCATTTGGATCAAGTTCAACAGCCTTCTTGATGTAATCCATAGATTCCATAGGTTTTCTCTCAGCCAGCATGACACTTATGTTAAAAGCTGCTTGTGCTGATTCGGGGTTTACTTTCAAAACATTTTTCATTGCCACCTCAGCCTCTTCCAGTCGGCCCATTTCTCCCATCAGCATGGCGAAGTTGAGGTTTGCAGCCTCGTTGGTTGGGTCGATCTCTAATGCTCTGTAAAGGCGATTCAGTGCCAGTTCTTTTTTGTCGAGCAGGTTGTATGCAAAGCTTTGATTTATAAGCGTAGCAATACCTTCAGGGTAAAGCTGGAGGCTTTTCTCATATGAATCAACAGCCTCCTCCAGTCGTTGTGTATTCTGATAGTAGTTTCCAAGGTTATAGTGTGCTGCCCAGTCATCCGGTCGGGCTATGAATGCTTTTTCATAATCATCCATCAGGGGTTTTAGTGCCTCCAGTTCTTCTTTAGAAAAGGCATCTTGCGGAAAAGATGCAATGCTAGCTGCTGCGGCTCTTCTAACGACCAGGAAGGGGTCGTGGGTGGCTTGCAGGAGCATGGCTTTTGTTTCCGGGGCTGGAATTTGCCCTATGGCATAAACTACAGCTGATCTAACCAGAGGCGAAGGGTTTTCAAAATGCGCTAAAATTGCGAACCATTTTTTATCTATAGGATTTGAATTTAAAAGTCGAATAAAAGATGTAGTATATACTTCATCGAAACGATTTTCCATCAGTCCATTGAGCACGTCATCAAGCATCTTCCATTCACCAATACGGGCATCCAAAAGCATTTTAGCTATCTCGATAGGTTCGGCCTGATAGTCATTTTCCTTCCATTTCCTCACCCAAGTATCTGACCAAACGGCATCCTTATCATCATGACAAATATTACAAGCGTTAGGTGAGCCAAATTCGATTGTAGCGGCTGGCATTGGAGGTCTCATGGAATGATCACTTCTCTCCATCCTGGCAAATTCTGTGAGTGGCATATGACAAGAAATGCAAGTCAGGTCTTTAGTGCCCTCGGGATGGTGGCTATGATCATATATATTTTTAACATTTTCTTCGTGGCATGGCATACAAGCGCCGTTATGATTTTCATTTTCAAAGCGATATCGTCCACTAGAGGTATGACAGTGCACACAATCGAGCATTCCGGATTTTACGCAGCTGCTAAGTTTCCATGTTGTGTACGTGTAATTCTCTCCAAGATCCCGTCCATCAGGATAGAAATCCGGGTCTTCCAGTGTAACCATATCAAAATGGTTGAAAAACTTTTCACTTGGCATATAGTTGTTAGACAGGATCCTCATTTTAGCATGACAAGGAGCACAGCTGGAGTTATGCTGTTCATGAGTGAAGGTGCGGGTTATTATGATCTTTAAATCCTCAGGGACTTCTCCTTTTTTTGCTTTTCGGCACACATCGATATGGCCCTGACATGGTCCATGGCATGTTTCACAATTGATACCGTTTTCAAACCAGGTAGTTCTGTATTCATCAGTTTTCAGATCGTAATTGTTTTCTAACTGGCTAACATGGCAGGAATGGCAAGAGGTGTTGAAGGTATATGCAAAACTGTGCCAGTCGAGCTCCTCGTCATCAACCGGATCTACGAAATGCCTCACTGCTGATGCAGGTGTGTTGTACCATTCCTTATCCCCGATATCGTATGCCAGGGGTAAAACCTGGAGACGTCCTTTCTCAAAAGATGCCAGGAAATAGTAAATATATTTTCCTCCAAGGACATGAATAGCTGGATATTCTTTCTCCTGCTCGCCCTTTCTTTCTACCATAATCAGGGAGTCATTTCTCAGTATTGGTCTGAAAAAAAAGCCTTGTACTTCCACCTCACTGCTATTTAAGACAATTTTATCGCTAACAAAAGTTGAATCTACACCTTGCATTGCCAGTCCATGGTGTGAATTAGCCCACAACTCATAGAATCTCTCATGACATTCACGGCATTGACCGGAACCGCTGTAAGGTTCTGTAGCACTGTCGTTGCCCTGACAGTTGGACATCATTAAACCCATTGTAATTAGTATAACTGCGGATAAAGTATTAGCCAGCTTTTTCATATTATTGTGAAATGAGAATTTGAGACCAAATTTAGATATTTTAATAGTAATGTGTATTTTGATGGGCTATTTAAACCTACTCTAATTAAAAAGAGTTGATTTTGGTGTTATCTAACAATCTTGATTATGAAAAATCTATTGAACAAATTAGCAGTTTTCACCATAATAATCCTGATGTCGGGATGTGCAACTGTTCCCATGACGGGTAGAAAGCAGATGAATTTACTTCCTGCAGCCACCATGTCTGAGCAAGGTTTTTTGCAATACGGCGAGTTCCTGAAAACAAATGATTTGTCCAGACAACAACAGTCTGTTAATCAGTTAAAGGAAGTTGGAGCCAGGATTTCCTCATCAGTTGAAAAATTCATGAAGGAAAATGGAATGGAAAAATATCTCAAGCATTACGATTGGGAATTCAATCTTGTGGCCGACAAAACTCCTAATGCCTGGTGTATGCCCGGTGGTAAGGTGGTTTTTTATGAAGGTATTTTGCCATTTACAAAAAATGCAGAAGGCATAGCTGTTGTTATGGGCCACGAGATAGCCCATGCAGTAGCGCGGCACGGTAATGAGAGGATGAGTCAGCAGCTTGTCACACAATTAGGAGGCATGGCTCTGGCAAAAGCTATTGAGCAGAAGCCTGAGCAGACAAAGCAAATCTTTGCAACTGCTTTTGGACTGGGATCGCAATATGGAGTTCTTCTTCCGTATAGCAGGTTGCATGAGAAAGAGGCTGATTATCTTGGCTTGATGTTTATGGCGATGGCAGGTTATAATCCCAATGAGGCAATAGCATTTTGGGAAAGGATGTCGAAATCTGGCGGAGCATCTCCACCTGAATGGATGAGCACACACCCGATGAATGAGACCAGGATTGCTGAGATGAAAAAGAATTTGCCTGAGGCATTTAAGGTTTATCAGGGAACTAAGTAGTTGCTTCGGTGGAACAGGTAAATAGTATCTTAAGTGCTCTGCGTTGCACAGGTAGAATGAATCTACAACAAACTGCCAATCTGGAAAACTATGAAGCTTACTGTCCAGGCGAGGAAGGTTGTGTATCCTGCCATGAGGGCGGCCCATTTCCAGCCTCCTGCTTCCCTTTTTATAGCTACTAAAACTGCTACACAGGGGACATAAATAAGGACAAATAGCAAGAATGCCAGAGCGGCTACTGAGGAGTAAACCGGCAATCCTTTGTTTGGTCCGCTTTGATGTACTTCAGCTCTAAGTTTGTCGGAAAGGCTGGTAGTAATGTTAGGGTCGTCATCCTGGTATAGTACACCCATAGTACTGACAACTACCTCTTTGGCTGCTATCCCTGTTAATAAAGAAACTCCCATCTTCCAGTCGAATCCTAAAGGCTGAAGAACAGGCGCAATGGTATGGCCTATCATTCCAATGTATGAGTTTTCCAATTGTTCAGATTTACTGCCTTCTGTTCTTGGGAAATAGCTCAATGCCCAGATCAGGGCTGAGGCGATTAGTATTACCCCGGCCATTTTTTTCAGGTATAGCTGACCTCTGAACCAGACATGGCTTAGAATAGTATCCACCTTGGGTACTCTATAGGGAGGCAGTTCCATAACAAATGGGGCTTCCTTATGTTTGAACATTGTCTTTTTGAAGAACACGGCTACAACAACTGAAAGAAGAATGCCGGTCATGTATAATCCGAATATCATATTACCAGCCTGATCAGGATTTATTAATCCGGCAATTAGGATATAAACAGGTAGTCGGGCACTGCACGACATCAGTGGTAAGATAAGCATGGTTAGTAGCCGGTCGCTTCGGTTTTCGATGGTTCGGGTGGCCATGATGGCAGGCACATTGCATCCAAAACCCATTATCAATGGGATGAAGGATTTACCATGGAGCCCCATCAAGTGCATGAGCTTGTCCATAATAAAGGCTACCCGTGCCATGTAGCCTGTATCCTCCATCAGGCTGATGAAGAAGAATAAAATCAGGATATTTGGAAGAAATACGATTACTCCTCCCACACCTCCAACAATACCATCAACCATGAAGTCTCTGAAAACGCCAACAGGCAAGGCATTATCCAAAATACCGGATAGCCAGCCAACCCCTTTTTCTATCCAGTCAACCGGATACTTTCCAAGGTTAAAGGTTGTTTGGAACATTACCCAAAGGAAGAATAGGAATATTGGCAAACCAACCCATTTATTGGTTAGGAATTGGTCGATTCTTTCACTGGCACTAAGATCGCTTGGGATAACTTCTTTTGGTTTAAAGGTTTCCTTCAGCGCCCCTGCTATGAAGCCATATTTGGAATCGGCGAGAAGAGTGTCTGTTTTGTCACCCAAGGCTTTTTCAAGTTTCTCAATCTCAATATTGGTTTGAAAAAGAATATCCTCACCGTTAATTAAACTTTCAATATACTCAATTGCCTCAGTGTCTCTCTCAATAAGTTTTATGGCATAAAACCTTGTACTTATAACGCCTGTAATACATGGTGCTTCCCAGATTAAATCCTGTATTTTCCTGATGGATTTTTCGAAATCCTTACCATAGTTGATATGGATATGTCTGGTGATAGGCTCTTTGTCCTCGTAGACCTCAATAATTTTGTCGAACAGTTCTTCGATGCCTTTCCCCTCTGTTCCAATTGTAGGAATAATAGGTATACCCAGCATCTTTCCAAGATGGTCATAATCAAGTATGTTCCCGCCTTTCTCGAGGTCGTCATACATGTTTAATGCAATAACAACCCTAATATCCATATCGATCAACTGGGTGGTGAGGAAGAGGTTTCTTTCAAGGTTTGAAGCGTCAACCACATTGACCACTATATCAGGATTATCTTTTAGAATATTATTCCTGACGAATAGCTCCTCCGGGCTATAGGTGGATAAAGAATATGTCCCTGGCAGGTCGGTAAGATTAAGTGAATAACCTTTTTGTTTGGCAATAGCCCTTTTTGAGTCTACAGTAACACCAGGATAATTGCCAACATGTTCATGAGAGTGGCTGGCATAATTAAATATTGATGTTTTGCCACAATTGGGATTCCCAATGAGGGCTACATCAATGTTTCTGCCTTTATTTTGAACTACTTGTAGTATTTCTGATGGGAGCTGTTTGTCAGAGAAATCCCCCGTGTCCTTTATCTCTTTATACTCATGAGTAGGGATGATTTCTATCAGGGCAGCTTCTTTTCTTCTGAGGGAAATATTGTAATCGAGAATTTTATACTCCACAGGATCCTGCAGTGGGGCAGATTTGATTACTTCAACCTGCTTTCCTCGGACAAAGCCCATCTCCATCACTCTTTTTCTAAAAGCCCCACGGCCTTTGATTTTGGTGATGATTCCTTTTTCTCCGCTTTTCAGATGGTCTAATGTCATATCTTCACTCCTCAGAATCTTTCTTTTTCAAAGGAGGGCAAAGATAATTAAAAACCCTTGTTTAGACTGATTGTAATTAGTTTTTCGTCTTCTTTATTCATTATATTTGCTCACACAATTGGTGCGAATGCATAATAGGGAATCCGGTGATCTGTTAATTATGAATACAGAGAATCCGGAGCTGCCCCCGCAGCTGTAAGCCTTTGATTTTTTCGGAACCCTCTGCCACTGTCCATTTAGGGCGGGAAGGCCTCCGAAAACAGGCAAGCCAGAAGACCTGCCGATTGGAATTTATGTTCATGGTTTCCGGGGTGGATGCCATTGGATCGTTCTAAGAGCCATCCATCTTGTTTAATCCCGGGCCTAAATAGGCGAAAATGAGAATTTTGTTCGGTCTGATATTAATTTCCTGCATTTTTGGATGCAGTAATAAGAATAATCCTGATGTGGGAGGTGAATCTTCTTCAGTCGATTATGTTCAGGACATAGAAAATACAAACTCCTATGCCAAGGGTTTTAGAATCACAAAAACCAAGAATGCTCATCAGCTTGATCTGCTTGATCCCTGGAATGAGGGTAAGTCTTTTGCCAGCTATACAATTTCTCCACCATATAAAAGATGGGCGGTGTCTTCAACTACTCATATAGGCTTCCTTAGCGCTTTGGGTGAGGAGGATAGGATCGTGGGATGCACATCTCCCGACAGGATTTATAGCGAAAAGCTGGCCGCCCGGTACAGGAAAGGTGACATTGCTAAAATTGGGAGTGATATGGAGTTTAATTTTGAAAGTGTTCTCGGAATTGAGCCTGATATTATTCTTCAAACAGCTTTTGAGGGCCAGAAAAAAAAGGATCAAAGATTCCTGTCAACCGATTTAGAATTTGTTTATATCCTGGAATGGATGGAGCCCCATCCTTTGGGTAGGGCTGAATGGATAAAGGTATTTGGTTTGCTTACCGGTAAAATGCAGGAAGCTGATTCCATTTTCGAGGAGGTGGAAAGTCAATATAATGATCTGAAACACTTGATTGAAAAAGAAGAATCCAAACCTTTGGTAATGTTTGGGAATAACTTTAACGGAACCTGGTATATGCCGGGAGGTGAGAATTATATGTGCAGATTTTTGGAAGATGCCGGTTATGAATATCCATTTCTGGAATCTGATAATCGTGGTAGTCTGGCATTAAATTTCGAGAATGTTCTTGAACAATTTAGAACTGCTGATTTATGGCTGGGTGTTTCTGCCAAAACTCTTAGTGAGCTAAGCAGGGCCGACTCCAGGTACGCCCTGTTTGATCCTTTTAATAAGGGGAAGGTATATTCGGTTAACGGACGTATAAATAATGATATGGGCAATGATTATTGGGAGAGTGGGGTAGTTTTTCCAAATCTCATATTGGCTGATCTTGTGAGCATAGCACACCCAGAAATTTTGACAGGTCATAAACTGAGATATTATAAACAGCTAGAGAGTGGTAGATAAGAAAAGGAAAATATTGTTTTTTTGGATTCTGGGCATCCTGGTGGTTTCTCTATTTATTGCTGATCTGGTTTTAGGCAGTGTTCTGATATCCTTTGAAGATATTTTAGAGGTTTTGCGAGGCCGGTCTGACAATCAAAATTGGATTTACATACTTCGTGATTTCAGGTTACCCAAAGCCATCACATCTGTTCTTGTTGGGGCAGGATTATCCATTGCGGGTCTTATGATGCAGACTCTTTTCAGGAACCCACTGGCAGGGCCTTATGTGTTGGGTATCAGTTCCGGAGCCAGTTTGGGTGTAGCTATTTTTGGTATGGCAGCCGGCTTTGGGGGCGTTCTGGCCGGATCATTAAGTAATTCCGGCACGATAGGTGTTGTGGCCGCATCAGTAATAGGAGCAGCTTTGGTTATGATACTGGTTATTCTAATCTCAACGAAAGTTGCCGATTCCGTATCCATCCTTATAATCGGAATCATGTTTGGCAGTATTACCGGGGCATTGGTTAGTGTTCTTCAATATTTCAGTGATCCTGATGCCGTTCACAGTTTTTTAGTCTGGACCTTTGGTAGTGTTGCCGGTGTTGATTGGAGGCAATTAATGATACTTGCTCCCCTGTGTATACTTGGTATTCTACTTTCCCTGGTAATGCAAAAGCCTCTTAATGCCTTCCTGCTTGGTGAGAATTATGCCAGGGGTATTGGCTTGAATGCCAAAAGGTCGAGGTTTTATATTATTCTCTTAACCAGCGTGATCGCTGGAGCGATTACAGCTTTCACTGGTCCTATTGCCTTTATTGGGATGGCAGTTCCCCATCTCACCAGAAATATTTTGAG
>CAYXQX010000131.1:0-4192 GCA_964467485.1 uncultured Porphyromonadaceae bacterium
AAAAAAGGTCGGAGGATCAGGTATTAGAGTCTCTGACAAGGCAAAAATTGCTTTGGGAGAGAAGAAATAACTTACCTTCCATGGTGGTTTATCCATACAGTTTAGCGGGTGGATACATCCTTTCCCCATCACATTCTGTGGAGGGAGACACTTCACTTGAGAATATGCTGGCTTTTATTGAATGTGCGAAGAACCAATAGCTACAGTTTATTGTACCTTTAAATTGATTTGAGAATCTCGTTAATGGGTTCTGCTGTCTTTTAAAATTTAGAAAAGGATGATAAAAGCTATTTTTACAGGAGTTTTTTCTTTAATGTTTTGCATTGCTCCCATATTATCGCAGGAGACTGTACATATTAATGAAAAATCTACTGCCAAAATTAATTATTCCCAAATATTTGAAATATCCAAAATTATCAAGTTGGAAACAAGCAAGCGCTGTATGATATCTTCAATTACTTCGATAAAAGTAGATGGGAACAGAATTTTTGCTTTTGATGATGGACGTAGTGCTGTTTTTGTTTTCGACCAAGAAGGAAAATTTATTAAAAAGGTTGGTGAAATTGGCAAAGGACCAGGAGAAATGATTTTGCCTAAGGGATTTACTTTGGATAGGACGATGAAGCAAATTGAAATTCTTGATTCTCCTGGGCATAAGATGATTATTTATGACTATAATGGCAATTATCTAAAAACAAACAAATCCGTCACAATTTCAAATTTTGAAAAGCTAAATAGCTCCTTATATATTGGTTACAGTTCTAATTATACAGTTACTAATAGTGAAAAGATCATCAATACTGATTTAGCTATTTTTAATGATGAAGGAGAGTTTGTCAAAGAGTATAATAATATCAGAAATATTCCTAGAAGTATTCAAGTTGAAACATTTTCAAATCTCTTCGTAGATAGAAATGGTATTGCTTATTTAGTTCCCATTTTCGAGAATTGCTTATTTAGTGTCGACCAATCACTTAATATAAAGAAGGTTTGTGATTTCGAGTTTGACGCAAGAATTAGAAAAGGAATCTTGAATAAGGCAGGTGATTATTTTTTCGCAGTTGCAGAATTCAGTAAGAATAAATATCCGTACTTTATTTACAGACTTAATGTCATAAAAGATAATGTTAGCTTTTCATTTCTCTTAAATGATGAAGCTTATCATTTTTTCTGGAACATGAATACTGGCAAATCAATCACAGTGAAATCCGGGAATTTCATTAATGATCTCGCATTAGTTAAATCATTCGGACTTCGTGGAGCTTTTGGAAGTGGTCTTATTGATATTATTCCTGCAAATTTATTCTTAGATTCCTATAAGGAAGCCATTGAATCGGATAAAGAAAATTCTATTATTCAATCTCAGAGCTTGAGGGATGAACTATCAACATTGGTAAAAAATATTTCACCAAATGATAATCCTATTTTAATATTTTACAAATACAAATAGAATGGATGCGAATATTGGAAAGGTCAGTATTCATAAGTGTAATAACTATTATTACTTCTATTAATTTAATTGGAAAACATACTTATCTACCAGTCTACTTCATTCGCCACATATCATCATTAATGAGTAAGCACTTCGCAATCATCTCCCTGCAATAATCCAGGTTTCCTGTATTGCTGTCGGTATTATTTGTCCCGAAAGCGAACTTCACACCTGCATCTCTTGCTCTTTCAATAAAAGCCTGACTGGGAATACGATAGCGATTGTTTATTTCAATAGCTACTTTATTCTTTTTAGCGGCTTTTATAACCTCATCCATTCTCTCAGTAGTCCAGAGTGTTTCATAATTATCAGCAATTACAAGAGGTAAAAAAGTTGGATTTACATATATATCAATGGGTTCTGTGCTTATTATGGTTACTATTCTATCAACCAGATCATCCATAAATTTCTCCTGGTCATCTATTTCAACTTCTTCAGGCATCCATAACCTTACGCGTTCACCATTATCATCAAAATAGGTCATAGCATCCGTAAAAACATAATCGAATTTATCTATTACACTTTTAGAGAAGGTAGTCACCCATTCCCGACCTTCTGCTTGCATACCAATATAAAACGGGCTGTTTTTCATGGAATTAATGAACTTCAATGCCCCTTGATCACTATTAACAGGAAAACCTGCACCACAATTGACGGCTACACCATATTTGATTCCTGATTTTTCCGACATCTCCACAGCTTTTTCATATGTCATATCCCCTTTTAAATGAATATGATAGTCAGTTAAAGGATATCCAACAGGATCAGGAGTATCGGGTAAAGCATCAACAAAATCAGTTATCAGGCCAAACAGCTCGTCATATTTTGGCCACAAGGCATCCTTGGCATAATCAAAGGCTGTATGGGCAGGACCTGCCTTCCCACTAGTGATAAAGAAAATGGCAGGAACTCCTTTTACATGAAATGGATGATGATCGGAGTTTGCAGCCGGTCCTACTGATCTGATGTCGAATGAATATCCTTTGTCAATATTTAGCTTCTCAAGAATGCTTGTTTCCATTGGCCAAGTATTGCCATTAAAAAGAGTGAATCCTTTTTCACCGGTACATACCATATCCAAATTTATTACCATCCTGATCTTTTCCATTGGGAATAGAGGATTATCAGCATAGAACCTAGATCCCCAAAGGCCCCTTTCTTCCCCTGGGAATAGTATAAAAGCATATGAGTAATGAGGTTTTTTACCAGTAGCGAAATGTCTCGCCAAATCTAAAACCATTGAAGTTCCTGATCCATTATCATTAGCTCCTGGAAAGTGAACATCTCCATACATTCCCATACCGTCGTAATGGGCAGTAAGCACAATCCACTGATCAGTTTTCCCAGGCAAGTAGCCAATAACATTTTGAGTAGTATAATTCTCTATATAAGTATTCTCATTATCTATCCTGATTTTATTAATCCTTTCAGGTTTAATTGACTCATGGAGTTGAATCTTGACAAAAGAGTCAAAATTTGCTCTTGGAACACCAAATGGGAGCTTATAAGTCACCTCAATTATCCCCTTCTTAGCCACATCATTACTATAAACTATTCCCTTTGCAAAATCAAAGAGTTGTTTATTGTTCACACCTGCAGAATCGAGCAAAAAGAAAGCATCCTTACCTCTGGAAACCAACTCCATGAACTTTCTGGAATTCCTCAGAACACCTGAATCAATTGTTAGAACAGGAAAAGTTCCCTTTAATGAAGGAGACTGTGCCTCAACGATAAGATGACCATCAGAAGTCATCTTTTCACCATCAAACCACACATCAGCCTTTGTTTGTGAATTTGCCGGTAGTTGATGATATTGGAAGTAATTGCCATTAAACGATTTAAGATCCCATCTGGTCATCTGTGATGCGATATAATCGGCAGCCAAACTATCACCCCTATTAACATATCCTCTTCCGTATAGCTCTGGTGAACAGAGCTTTGTAAGAACCTCCTTAGTATAATCAAGATTCTGGGAAAAAGCCGAATTAAATGCAAATATGATAATTGCAAAGAGAAAGTATAATAATTTTTTCATCGTTTAGGTTTTGCACAAAAATAACATAATTCCCCGTCCGTGTAGAGACAGATTACAATCTGTCTCCACATTCGCAATCGTAGAAATGATAGTAAAAATCAAAGTGAACAATCAACGTGAAAAATCAACGCAAACAATCAACGCAAAAAAACAACGTGCAATGGCAAAAATGATTGCAAAATTTCGACGTGGATACAGTATGCAATTGCAAAAATCAATGCAATCCCTGAAAATAATCAATAAATATTTTCCATTTGGGTTTACCAGATGCATCTATAATATTAAACAGCTACCATTATGTCTGAATACTATAAAGGTAAATATCGTGTAAAATCAAATCGTCATTCAGATTGGGATTATGGGTCCAATGGCAAATATTTTGTTACTATTTGCACCAATGGCAAAAGGACATATTTTGGGCAATTTGATCAAAATGGCGTATTGGAAAAAACTGAAATTGCAATATACACCGAAGAGTGCTGGAGCTCAATACCAAAACTTCATCCATTCATTATTCTCGATACTTTTATAATTATGCCGGATCATCTTCATTGCATTCTCATAATTAACAAAAATGAGAAAGAATCTCATTGCCCCAATACTTTCGGTTCCCAGTCCAATAATCTTGGAGCCGTTGTTCGAGGATTTAAAGGAGCAGTAACACG
>CAYXQX010000131.1:4202-5338 GCA_964467485.1 uncultured Porphyromonadaceae bacterium
CAAAAACAGAAAACATTTCATTCAAATGGCAAAAAAAATATCATGATCGCGTAATCCGGAATGAAATTGCATATCACAAAATCAGGGAATACATTTTAAACAATCCCACACAATATATCCGTGAAAATCCAACAAAAAGCCCAACGGCAAACCCAACGGAAATTCCAACGGAAAATTAATCGGCAAATTAATCTGTCTCTACAATTGTCACCGCAATCGCAATTACAATATATTTTTCAATTTGTCAATTTCCCCCTGATACAGATCCAATGCCTTAATCTGTAGATTTGTTGGTGCTCCTTCGTATCCACCAAGGGCGCTATAGATTTCGGCAATTTTTTCTCTTAACCTGATTTGTCCCAGGATTCCGCCTTCACCGGATTGCGTTGCTGAAATACCTTCATGCATAGCTTCAAACTTATCCACCCTGACTTGTGCTTTACTCTTTGCTTTTTTGCTTTTTGCAGCTTGTAAATCAGTTTGAGCTTCTGACAATTGACTCAAAATATTTTCATCAACAGTTGCCAGCTCTTCAAGCATATTGTAGGTTTTCATAAGAGTTTCATAACGCAATGCCCTGTCCTCTGAAGAATGGCTGAGCTTAGGATTAGGCCCTAAGATAAGTTCTGTTTCAAAGCTCATCTTCCCTTTTGTAATCTTCAGTTTGTAAGTACCCTCCTGAAGAGACGGGCCAAAAGCTGCTTGTCCGAGCATTACCGGAGATTTAGGAACTTTTGGTGGATCCAGCATTATTGGGATACTGACAATGTTGATTCCCTTTTTGCCACCTGTCTGAACTTTCTTTAGGAAATTACCTTTTTCATCAAATATCTCCATATAGAGATCGCCAAAAATGTGACGTTTTTTAAGATAATAGGCTATTCTTGGAACATTGCCATAATTTGGTCCAATAAAATCTTCATTACTGCCATATCCATGTGTACTGATTGCAGAACCAAAATAAAATGGCCTTAAAGGCAAGAATGAAAGGTCTTCATTCATTATTTCCTCGCTAAGTTCCCTTAATGGAGAAATATCGTCAATTATGATTATTCCACGACCATGTGTTCCCAGGATTACATCATGTACAACATCATGAACCACTATATCATGTATTGCAACCTATGGAACATTAT